>CAMVOY010000060.1 GCA_947169235.1 uncultured Lachnospiraceae bacterium
TGCTCAAGCTTCGAATGGGACTTGAACCCACGACCTACGCATTACGAGTGCGTCGCTCTACCGACTGAGCTATCGAAGCACTGTGTGATATATTATCACATGGACGAGATATTTGCAAGCCTTTTTTTAGAGTGCGGTGATCACTATCCCGTTTGACGAGAGCATCTGCTGGCACACGTCATCCCAATCCTCCGACGTCCTTTTATCCAGGGAAAATTCTTTTTGCATATATCCCGTTGTAAGTGTAAATCTTCCATCCGTGAACGCGATACGTATCGATCCCATATCACGTCCCCTGTACTTAAAAAGATCCAGCTGCAGAGTTCCTGATGTAGACGAGGACTCGATCATACCCAGTACCGCCGGCTTTAACTCGCCCCAGCTGACTCTGTCCGAATGCTCCTGTTCGTCATCCGCGACCTGACTTCTGCGGCCATCCGTTGAAAAACTCACGAACGTAGTGACCTCGCAGTATCCTACCAGATATTCATCATACAGATTTTCCGAAAGGAGCAGGTTTAGAAACTCCTTTGTGCTTTCTATCTGAAGTGCTATCATTCTTTTTTATCCCCTTTTTAGACGTACGGGCAGAGCTTGTGGATTCCTTCTCACATTCCAGAACCACGATACTCCTTGCCTCCACATGGTACGCTGTCCTGTTTTCGTTGAGTCCGGGCGTCTTTCGAAGAGATGCTGCCGTATCCATGATCACTTCCCATTTTCTTGCCTTTGTGATATCAGGCAGGTAGAAATCATGCGCTTCCCAATGCATGTTAAAAGCTATGTAGTAGCTCTTTCCATCCTTGGCTCCGAGATACGGACCATAGTAAAGTATACCCAGCTCTCTGCAGTAATACGGATAGTTATTGTTCCAGGGCTCTTTGGAATGATTTGAGATATCGGGCGCTCCGAGCCCCTTGTGGTCAAATCCGCTAAACGCCGTCTCCCTATGGAATATAGGAAGATCTCTTCTTAGCTTCAACAAAAATCTCACGCAGTCATACGTTTCTTTATTCTTTTCAAGCAACGTCCAATCAAGCCATGTCGTTGAGTTATCCTGGCAATATGCGTTGTTGTTTCCCTTTTGTGTGTTTCCGAACTCATCTCCCATCAGAAGCATGGGTACAGGCAGACCGAGCAATAACATGACCAGGATATTCTTTTCCTGCTTGGAACGCATATTCAGGACACCCTTTCTTCTGGTCGGTCCCTCATATCCGCAGTTCCAGCTGTAATTGTAGTCCGTACCGTCTCTGTTTTTCTCACCGTTCGCTTCGTTGTGCTTTATGTCATATGAAATGAGGTCGCGAAGTGTGAATCCGTCATGAGCGGTGATATAGTTTACCTTGACCACGCCCGTGCGCTCAGCCCTGAAGCCTCTGTAGAAACTTTCCACCTGACCCTCATCGCTCTTTACAAAACGTCTTGCGATCTCCTTAAATCCATCATTCATCTCAAAAAGCATCGGCTTTTTGGCATCAGCCACAGAGTCCTCCCAGCTGTAGCCGAAGAATCTGACGTGGCTGAGTATCGGGTCATCCCTAACTATTTTTACATTGAAGAAATCAGACATTACCCTGAATCCGTCCACATGATAATTCACTACATAGTGGCGCAGACAGTCGAGTACATAGTCCGGTGATTTTTTCATGAAGAACATATCGAGGACTATATTCATTCCCTGTTTATGGATCTGCTTGATAAGCTCCTTAAACTCTCTTCCCGGATGAAGCGGATCGGAGCTGTAGCTCGCCTTCGGCGCAAAGTAAAAGGCTTCTCCGGAATAACCCCAGTAATTTACGCGTTTCTGATCGGTAACGCTCTCTCTGATATCGAGCTCATCAAAATCATATATAGGCAACAAAAACAGAGTATTGACCCCGAGTTTTTTCAGATACGGAAGCTTTTCGATCATCCCCGAAAAAGTGCCGGGATGCTTTACACCTGAGCTTTTGTGTTTGGTAAACCCTCTCACGTGAGTCTCATATATCACCATATCCTCGGGCGCGATAAGCTTTCTTTTTTCTCCGTCCCAGTCGAATTCATGGTTTACGAATCGAGCACGTATCTTTCCTTTTTTCCCGAAGGATTCACGCCCCGTTATGATCTCGGCCGATGTATTTACAAAATGCTCTCCATCCGCAACAAAATCGTATGAATAATCATCCAGCTTTTCAACAAGATTCTCACCGTATAGGCGAGCCGAAAAAAAGTCATCCATGCTGACTTCCTTAAGAGATGGGATCGTCACCTGCTGAACAAGACGATTCTCCCTGTAAAGATTCAATCGAAGAGACGAAGCTCCGGGTCTGAAGATGTTTACACTAATGCAATCATCATCAAGCACCGTCACTCCCATATGCTTCAGATATGCCATACCGGAAACCTTTGTTACGGGTTTATCCGACTTTTCCGATAAAATCTCTGCCAAATCCGACCCTCCAAGGTGTTTTTTCGTGTCTGTTTATGATTATACACCATAAAAAGGGTAAGATACAAGATAAATTTATAATAATTTCATTTTAATTTGAAAAATAATCAGTTTTTTTTTCAAAAAAGCTTGCATTTTTCCTTATTTTTCGGTAAAGTATCAAGGTGAAGGTTTTTTTTAGTAACTTAATTGTAATTCATTTTTAAGGAGGAAACTATGATCCAGGCAAGCAACATATCTCTTCGTTTTGGAAAAAAAGCACTGTTTGAAGAGGTCAATATAAAGTTTACCGAGGGCAATTGCTATGGTATTATCGGTGCTAACGGTGCCGGTAAATCAACTTTTTTGAGAATACTATCGGGTGATCTGGAGCCCACTACGGGAGATATCTCCATGGGTGCCGGTGAGCGTATGTCCGTGCTTGAGCAGGATCACTTTAAATATGACGATCAGGTCGTACTTGATACAGTCATCGCGGGAAATCAGCGTCTTTACGACATTATGAAGGAAAAGGATGCCATATATGCAAAACCGGATTTCTCCGACGAGGATGGTATCCGCGCAAGTGAGCTCGAAGCTGATTTTGCCGCCATGAACGGATGGGAGGCGGAGGCGGATGCCGCTACTCTTCTCAACGGACTCGGAATCGAGACCGAGTATCATGAAAAGCAGATGAGCGAGCTTCCTGACACTGATAAGGTCAAGGTGCTCCTTGCCCGCGCTCTCTTTGGAAACCCTGACATCCTTCTGCTCGACGAGCCGACAAACCACCTTGATCTTGACTCCATCAGATGGCTCGAGGATTTCCTTATCGACTTTGAAAACACTATCATCGTGGTTTCCCACGACAGATATTTCCTCAACAAGGTCTGCACACACACGGTGGATCTTGACTACGGCAAGATGCAGATATATGCAGGTAACTATGATTTCTGGTATGAGTCCTCACAGCTCATGATCCGCCAGATGAAGGAAGCCAACAAGAAAAAGGAAGAAAAGATCAAGGAGCTGCAGGAGTTCATCCAGCGCTTCTCCGCAAATGCTTCCAAGTCTAAACAGGCTACCTCCCGTAAGCGTGCACTTGAAAAGATCGAGCTTGATACTCTGCGCCCATCGAGCCGCAAATACCCGTATATCGACTTCAAGCCCGAAAGAGAGATCGGTAACGAGGTTCTCACTGTCGAGGGCCTTACAAAGACCATAGATGGCGAGAAGGTTCTTGACAACGTTTCATTTACCGTTGGTCATGATGACAAGATCGCATTTGTCGGCTCCTACGGGATCGCCGCTACTACCCTGTTCCAGATCCTTTCGGGTGAGATGGAGCCGGATTCGGGAGACTATAAATGGGGTATCACCACATCACAGTCATATTTCCCGAAGGATAATACAGCTTACTTCGATTCTTCTGACACCATTGTTGACTGGCTGATGCCATTCTCTCCGGAGAAGGATGCTACCTACGTACGTGGTTTCCTCGGACGTATGCTCTTTAAGGGTGATGACGGTCTGAAAAAAGTCAATGTCCTTTCCGGTGGTGAGAAGGTTCGTGTCATGCTTTCAAAAATGATGATGCTCGGTTCAAACATCCTTCTTATGGATGAGCCGACAAACCACCTTGATATGGAGTCCATCACCTCGCTGAACAACGGTCTCATCAAGTTCCCGGGCGTGGTTCTCTTCACATCACAGGATCATCAGTTCATACAGACGATAGCCAATCGTATCATCGAGTTTACGCCGAATGGAATGATCGACAAGGTTACTACTTACGATGAGTACCTTGACAGCGATGAGATGGCCAGAAAAAGACAGGCGTTATCATAAATGCCCGTCGGATGTTTCCCTGCATATCTTCTTGACATATTATGTATTTTCATATAGAATAACTATCATTAAATGAATTACTTTTTTATTAAAGGAGTGTGATGATCGTGGTCCCCGGTGACGCGATAAAGATAACTATTCTTGTTTTATTATTAGTACTTTCAGCGTTTTTCTCGTGTATGGAAACCGCTATTACAGCTGTTAACAAGATGAAGATACGTTCTCTTGTGGATGACGGCAATAAATCTGCAACCCGTGTGTGGTCTCTTTTAGATAATCAATCCAAGGTATTATCTGCTATTTTAATATGCAACAACATCGTAAATCTGTCAGCATCATCGCTTACCACTTCCCTTGCAATACGTGTATGTGAGAATATCGGACTCGGAGAAAGCACCGGTCTCGGTGTGGGAATCGCAACGGGAGTCCTGACATTTTTGATACTTATCTTCGGCGAGATCACTCCCAAGCAGCTCGCTGCAAAAAAGACCGAAAAGATTGCCCTTCGCTATGCTTCTTTGATCAGATTCTTTACGGTCATCCTTACCCCGATCATATTTATCGTGAATCAGATATCCAGACTGATACTGAAGATCTTCGGCGTCGACTGGTCAGGTAAAGCCGAGACCATAACCGAGGATGAGCTCCGTACCATCGTTGATGTCAGCCACGAGGAGGGTGTCATCGAGACCGAGGAGCATCAGATGATCACAAACATAGTTGATTTCGGTGATTCACTGGTCAAGGACGTCATGATCCCGCGTATGGATATCGTGATGGTCGAGTCGCGTATCTCTTATGATGATCTGCTTCATGAGTTCACCGATTCCAAGTATGCGCGTATGCCAATCTATGACGATACCATCGACAACATCATCGGTATCATAAACCTCAAGGACTTCGTGTTTGAAGCCAATCGTGAGAACTTCGATATACGCTCTCTCATCAGAGAAGCACACTTTACATACGAGTATAAAAATGTCTCCGAGCTTTTCCTCGAGATGCAGAAGGATTCCATCCCGATGACCATCGTGCTCGACGAGTACGGTGCTCTGGCCGGACTTATCACCATCGAGGACCTTTTGGAGGAGATAGTCGGAGAACTCCGTGACGAGTATGATGAGGACGAGGAGGATGAGATCCAGATGATCTCAGAAAACCTGTATCAGGTTCTCGGCTCCACTCCTCTTGACGATATCAATGATACATTAGGTCTTAGCATAGAGTCCGAGGACTATGACTCCATCGCGGGCCACGTCATCGGCCTTCTCGAGCACTTCCCGGAGGTCGGAGAAAAAGCTGAAGACGAACAGGCTGTATACGATGTAGTACAGGTCGACGGAAACCGTATCGACAAACTGCGTATAGAGATCAAACCCGAACCTGAGGACTCAGAAGCTGAGTCTTCTGCGGACGCTGATTCGTCTCCTGTCGCCGAGAAATGATTCATACTCTCCCACGGCTTCGACCTCCATCGTTTGGTCATGCTCATCGAGATCGCATATTCTTACAGTCAGGTCGATGTCATCATCGACCTGTTTTAGCATCTGCTGCATGAATCCCGCCATGATCTGATTCGTCCCTTTTTCATCCTTCATATCTCCAACAGCCGTCACAAGCGCCTGGGAAAGAGCGCTTCTTAGTCTGCCTTCTTTTTTATCTTCTTTTGTAAGTATTCCCATGATCCCTGTAATCCCTATGATCACGGCCAGCATGACCGCACATATTTCCTTTCCGGATATTTTTCTTTTTTCATATACTCCCCCGACGGGAAACAATTCTCCGCCTACAGGTACTACATACCCCTCTGCTCTTCCGCTTAAACAGCATATCATACAGCCGGTGATCTCCGGCAGCCTTAACTCTGACAAGAACCCCTCACAAAGGGCTTCTACATCATCCCCTGCCTCATATCTTTTTCTGAGCTCTTTTATTTGCTTTTTTATTACACCATCAGTCAGTAAACCCGTCTTTTTTAAGGCCTGACCCGCTCCCATCATCTGCGTATATACAAGCATCGATGACATACATAATATCACCTCATTTTTCTTTTTATCGCTTTTTTTCTTCTCGTCATAATAAGAGATCATCTCCTCATAGATCCCAAAAAGGCTTTTCGACCGAGCTCCCGTAATCTCTGCGTTTTGGATCATATCATGGAGTATGACAAGTAAAGGATCACCTTCATCTATCACCGAAAGCGCGCTCCTTAGAGGGTTTATTTCCGGCAGACCCTCCCCTGTTATAAGCATTCCAAGACAAGTATCTATCCTTCTTTTAAGACTACCTGACCGGGGCAGTATAATACCTGTATCCTGCAAACAATCACAGATGCTTTTCCCACAGATATAACCGGCTGACATATGGCGGATATAGAGCTTTTTTTCTAAGTAGATCTTCATGCCGGGCTCCTCTCAAATATCTGCTCTTTTTTACTTGCATTATAATGATCGATCCGGTATATGCCTGTCCGGTCAACAGCGATCCTTACAGGGAAGATGCGACAGAGTGTCCTCTTGATACCGACAAGCTTTTTTTCATCCTCCCACGGAAAAATACCCTGAACGATCTCATCCTCATCCGGTCTGTATATGCACAAACCACCTTTGGCTTCATGCGTATCCATAGTCTCTGCAATATCTTTTATCACTCTTCCGCTTGAGCTGTCTGATAGTATCCATCTCGGACGTATACCTTTACATATCCGAAGAACGCTGTTTTCCTCACGATCCGGATCCAAACCGATCTCAGTCACATCCTTGTCAGGATTAAGAGCAGCTATATCCAGGCATTTTCCTCCTTCGATACAGAGCATCCTGCTCTCAGGCGGGATATAACGGGTCATAAACCTCATCAGGCTCACC
Organism: uncultured Lachnospiraceae bacterium; assembly: GCA_947169235.1. Lineage (GTDB taxonomy): Bacteria > Bacillota > Clostridia > Lachnospirales > Lachnospiraceae > Eubacterium_F. Next base: position 7,123 of record CAMVOY010000060.1, read on the forward strand.
ACCTCTCCCATACCGTATATCATGAATGAGATTTCCTCACGGATGATATCCTTCAGGATACTTATTACCGCATCGTTACAAAAGCCGCTCTCAACCAGACTTTTTGCATCCGGCCTCATCGGTCTTTCTTTTTTTCTGATCAAAAGAGTTGTCCCTGCACCTGCGATACTCTCATGTATCATCTGAATATAAACTGCTTTGTTATCATATTCAAACACCGGATTCTGCCTGTTAAAACTCTTGCTCAGTCTGTTGCAGACAAGCAACGCAAATCTTTCCGTAAATGCATCCGAAAGCCTTTCTTTTTCTATGCTTTTTCCCTGTTCGGAATCAATACTCAGACTCCTTCCGTTCCAATAAACCTGCTTCACATCATCCCTTGCCAGATAAGGAAACAAAACTCCGTATTCCTGTCTGCTCAAGAGATAATCATCCTGAAAATCACTCATCTTTACCTCCCGTTAGTTCGATCCTTCGTCAATTATATTTCCTCTGATCCTTCGTAAAAACAGCTCACCTTTAACTCTTTCATCACCATTTTTTATTTCATTTTTTATTGTAATGATATCTCTGTTTGAAAACCGCCATGTTATGGGTATATGTGTTTCCGCAGACTGCGCCAACAATCTATTCTGCGCAGTCTGTGGAAACAAAAGGTAGGTTGGGAGCGTGTTCTTCGGCCTGAGCTGTGTAGGCTCAGGTGTAGGTACCATAGTCGGTACGAAAGTGGGCGCCGAAGTCGGGGTTCCTGTAGCAGGGACCACTGTCGGTACCCGTGCCGGTACCTCTGTGTATGAATTGTAGAATAAGGGTGGCTGTGTTACTAATAATATCTCCGCCATGGGATCGACTGTGCTCACGGGCAGATATGACGGGTGCGGACGGGGTGTCCCTGTAGCACGTGGTATGTATGAACCTCCTCCATGTGTCGGAGACGGTGTCGGTACAGGTCGCTTTATCTCTATCTTTTTTATGATCAAGGTGCCGTTTTTCAGCACTACTTTCAATCTTTTTTTCTTTAATGATGACGGATAACTAAACTGTTTTTTCCATGAGTTTCCGCTCAATCCGTCTGCAAGTCTTACTCCTTCTTTTATGTACTCCGGAATGATCCTTAGCTTCCCTCCTCCAAACGCTCCTCCCACATGCAGACGCTGAGAGTTTTTTAGCCAGCATTCGGAGATCCTTACTGAACCATTTATCGCTGTTCTTCCGGCTATGACTCCAAGATCGGACCCTTTACTTCCATGGTTATCTGTCACTCTCCCTCCCGCTAAGAGTAGCGCTCCGGCGTTTGCGATACCGCCTCCCACTCCTCCGTATACTTTTCCTCCCTTGTAGCATCCGCTCACAGAGTTGGAAGTGATCGATCCGCCGTATACGGCCAGAGTTCCCTTGTTATATATCCCTCCTCCTCTTCCGTCAAAGCCTTCGGTTGACGACTTTCCGACTACCTTATTATCCGATATCGTTCCGCCCTTTACCGAGCACACACCGCCGCTGTCAATCCTTATGGCTGCACCGGGAGTTATACTCACATTTCCCGATATACTCCCTCCGGTCATAACCAGGCTTCCTCCTGATCTTACCCTTACGGCGCCTCCTCCGTCTGAAAGTCTGGAACTGTTTTTATTGTTTTTTATAACTGCCCCGCTTCCTATCGTGAGCTGTCCGGCGTCTACCTGTATCAGTCGACCGTAAAGCTTTCCGGCCAAAACGCCTGAGTCACCGCGACCATTTATCGTTATATTTTTGAGAGTAAGGGATCCTCCTGCCAAACGCAGGAGATTCCCTCCAAAAGCACTCTCATTTGCTATGGCCCTCTTTATTTCCCCCGGTCCGGAAAGAACCTTGTTTCCGCATACCTTCATGGTACTCCTTATCGTGACCGTCTCCATGAGCTCAATAACTCTGTTCCCATCCTTTCGAAGCTCCTCTCTTAACGAATCACGATCGTATACCATAACGTGTTTAGCATTCGCATGAGGTCCGGGGATCAGCGCTAAGCACATAAAAATACCAAGTATGAAAGCGCATATTCGATGTCTTTTTCCTAACCTTGTCATTTTTCACCATCCCTTGTCAACCGGCTCCGATGTAAGAGCGATGATACCACCATCGGAGGGATTTGTAAATTGGACAACATTGCCAACGGGACTGCAAATATTTCTGTAAAAGTGCATAAAAAAGCAGCATTTTATGTCGTTCGGACAAAAAAATAGGACGCATCGCGCCCTATTTCCGACGTAATACGTCGGTAAATTTTTTTAATTTTTTTTTCAAAAAATCCTATGCACCGTACTGAGCATAATAATCATCAATCCTGCTCTTGATATCATCATCTATCACAACACGACCGCATACTTCCTTGTTGTAAAGCGTTTCGGTGACCTCGCTCATCGATACGATGGCTGCCGTCGGAAAACCGTAAGTCTTTTCGATCTCATCGAGTGCCGTACCTTCTCCGGTCTTTCCCTGCTCCTCACGATTTAATGATACAATAAGACCAACCACCTTGACATCTGCCTGAGCCTTCAAAATGGGATATGTCTCCTCGATCGATTTACCTGAGGTGGTCACATCCTCAATAATGACAACTCTGTCTCCGTCCTTCAAATCGCTTCCGAGAAGTATTCCCGTATCTCCGTGATCCTTGACCTCTTTACGATTTGAACAGTATCTGATCTCTTTACCGTACAGAGCGTCATAAGCGATAGTCGTGGCAACTCCCAAAGGAATCCCCTTATATGCAGGTCCAAAAAGAACATCAAAGTCATCACCATAGTGCTCATGTATCGCCTGAGCATAATACTCTCCAAGCCTCTTTAGCTGACTTCCCGTAACATACGCCCCCGCATTCATGAAAAACGGCGATTTTCTACCACTCTTCAATGTGAAATCTCCGAATTTCAGAACTTCTGACTCAACCATAAACTCGATAAACTCTTTTTTATACGCGTCCATAACAACCTCCTTGCATTTTTTCAAAAATAATGGTACAATTCTTTTATCGGTTTGTCAAGTAATTGATCTGATATTTATAGAAGATATATGTCGCGAGAGGACAAGAAAGTATGATTAGTTGGATCAAGAAAATAATAAGCTTTTTCAAAGCATACATATATGATTCTTCTGTCAATGTTAAAAACAGATCATTTATAGTTTTTTCCAGCACGGTTCTTGTCGCGCTTTTTGCAGCTATTCCATGTGGTCTGATCATGGGTGAGCCTTTAATGGCAACGATATCAACGTTTGTCGGAGCTGTATTCTTCACAATCTATGTGGCGATCTGCATCAGGTACAGTCGCCTTGAGCGAGCCAGGGTCACCATATCGATCGTATTGGTCTTTGCTTTTCTTCCACTGATGTTTTTTACAAACGGAGGCGTTTACGGAGGCACTCCGGTCTGGCTACTCCTCGGCACGATCTATATCGCTATGATATTGGAAGGACGCATGAAGATAGTGATGCTTATCCTGAACATGGTAAGCATGTGCGTATACTTTTCTATCGGATATTACTTCCCGAATCTCATTACAACATATGACCGACGTGGAAACTACTTTGACACTATAGTCGGGCTGATCATAGTGAGCTGGATCATCTACTCACTTATCAGTTTTCAGATCAGTCTCTCCAAACACGAAGAAGCAGACAAGAGCTTGAGAAGGCTGTTTGAGCAGACCGCTACTGCTTTGGTAAACGCGATAGATGCCAAGGATCGATACACTCATGGTCATTCGGCCAGAGTTGCGGAGTATTCCAGAAAAATAGCCATACTCGCCGGAAAATCAGAGAGAGAATGCGATGACATCTACTACACGGCGCTTCTTCATGATGTCGGAAAGATTGGAATCCCCGAAGCTATCATCAATAAAGAAGGCAAACTTTCAGATGAAAAGTACGACATCATCAAGCAGCACCCGGCTCTCGGTGCACAGATACTCAAGAGCATCAGCGAGATTCCGTTTATCAGTATAGGCGCTCACTACCATCACGAGCGCTATGATGGAAAAGGATACCCTGACGGTCTTAAGGGCACCGATATTCCGGAATTCGCGAGGATCATTTCCGTTGCAGATGCATATGATGCCATGACTTCCAAAAGAAGCTACCGTGACACCATCCCTCAGCAGCAGGTCCGCGAGGAGTTCGTCAAGTGTACCGGAACACAGTTTGATCCTGATTTTGCTAGGATGATGATCCATCTCATCGATGTCGACACCGAGTATGAGATGAAAGAAAGAGAAGAGATAAACGAGCTCTCAGGCAGAAATGAACTCTTCATCGGAGATGCCAGGAGCAGCGTATCAGATGGTATCCTACTCACTCAGTACATGACTACCATCACACTTAAAGTAGAGAAAAATAAACTCACTCCAACGCGTATTCCAAAGGCATCATTGCTTTTGTTTGATTCACTTGACGGACATTATCATGACAGCGAAAAGAATATAAAAGACATGCTCTTTATCGAGTATGGAAACATATGGTTTGATGGTCACTACGATATCATGGTCGCCAGAAAAATGGAAGCCAAGACTTTTGATACCGACTTTTCCGAGGCTCCATTCCCGGATGAATACGTGATCCATGCAGTCAGAGAAAACGACCATCTCTTTATACGTATCATCGGAACCGACACAACCTCCGAGGTCATCGTAGCACTCCCCGACAGCGTCAGATTCGCATATATCGGACTTACCGGCGAGTACTGTCATATAGATGATATCAGAGTTGTCAAATCCAAAGAGATAAACACCGAGCCTATCCCGAGAATCGCCGAGGAAGTAAGCTATATAGACGGTCCAATCGGAGATATACCAAACATCCAGCTCAACGGATACAGAACTATCGCTACCGACGGAATACCTATCACAGGCAACTTTACGATCACTTTCCATACCAAGAGCCTTCCTACAGCCAGACTTGTATGGCACTGCCCGTTTGTCAATATCTTTTCATCAGACGACGGAAAGGTGTTCGGTAAAAATTATAAAGACTACATGCTCATGCGACTTGATGGCGAGTGCTGGGAAGGCGATCCGGCATGCGACGTCACCCTTTCCATTATCAAAAATGATGACTTTGAAGGTTGGGAAGCCTGGAAGAATTACAACAAAGACGGCTTCGACTGTACGATAAATGTGACCAGGAACGAAAACAAGATAACAGTGCGCACAGAGAACTTCGGAATCCTTTTGAAGCATACTGCTTTAATACTTGATGATCCGGATACGATCTATTTTGCCCTCACCGGTGACCAGTGCGCGATCACCAACATAAGGATTTCCCGATAATTTTAAAAAAAGCTTGACAAACCCGATACGAATCGGTATAATATCACTTGTGTTTAAAACACATGCGCGAGTGGCTCAGTTGGTAGAGCACGACCTTGCCAAGGTCGGGGCCGCG
>CAMVOY010000061.1 GCA_947169235.1 uncultured Lachnospiraceae bacterium
GACAAGACCGGTACGATAACCACAGGCGCGCTCAAGGTCGAGAAGGTCATAAGGATCAGAGAGGTGTCTGAGGAGGGAACCGGCGAGGACGAGATACGTCGTCTCATGGAGGGCATGGCCCATGCTTTTTCCGAGACCAATGTGACGGGAGATGCGCTCAAGGCATTTTTTGCCGATACAAAGCCGTATAAGGTGACGGAAACGTTGCCGTTCAATTCCAGACGAAAGTATATGGGGGTAGTATTTGAGGGCGAAGGAGCATATGTGCTCGGAGCTCCTGATTTTATCACAAAAGAAGAACAAATTATAAAGAAATCTGAAGAATACGCAACAAAAGGGTATCGTGTGCTACTTTTATCAAAGGTTGATGGTATGGCAGATATGCCTCAGGACCTCACGGGAGAGGAGAGCATGGCACTTATCGTGCTCTCAGACTGTGTAAAGGATGACGCACCGGAGACGCTTAAGTTCTTCAGAGACATGGGAGTTAGTATAAGGATAATATCCGGAGATAATCCTGCGACGGTATCCGCCGTGGCTCTTATGGCAGGTCTGGAGGGCGGAGAAAAATATGTGGACGCTACGACCCTTCCGACGGATCACGAGGAGCTAAGGAGGGTAGTTGGGGATTATACCGTGTTTGGACGTGTTTCACCGGAGAAAAAATACGATATCATCAGGGCGCTGCAGGCGGGAGATCCTGCTGCGGCATCAGAGGAGGATAAAAAGTCGAAGAAACAGGGATGTGTGGTCGGAATGGTCGGCGACGGAGTGAACGATGTGCTGGCACTGAAGGAGGCAGACTGCTCCATAGCCATGGCGAACGGTGCTGATGCGGCGAGGCAGACCGCTCATATCGTACTGACTGATTCGAACTTTGCATCGATGAAGAACATAGTGAAGGAAGGACGTACCATCATCGGGAACATCGAGAGAGTGTCCGCTTTGTATCTGACAAAAACCATCTACTCGGTGCTTCTGTGTGTGTTATTTATCATCATCGGAACGAGTTATCCGTTTATTCCCATACAGCTGAGCCTCATAGGTGCGACGGCTATCGGGATCCCGAGTTTCCTTTTGGCATTGGAGCAGCATGAAGAGGTCGTGATCAGTGGATTTTTGAAACATGTCTTACGGATATCTCTGCCCGGAGCCATAGGAATGGTGCTGGTCACCGGCGCGGTGCAGATACTTGACAGAGTGATGGGTCTCGGACCGGAAGTGGTCAGCACGCTGAATATGCTCCTCGGCGGTGCCGTGAGTCTGGGTGTGCTGGTGTTCGTCTGCAGGCCGATGAACAGGCTGAGACTTGCGATGTGTGTGGGGATGACGGCGATATTTGTCGGAGCATGTGTGATAGCTCCGGGATTCTTTGGGATATTGCCGATATTATGATGACGGAGGGGCATACGTAATGAGCGGAGCTTCGAGTGAAAAAAGAACAGATGAAGAGCTGATCGCCGCTGCGGGAGAACATGATGATCTCGCGGTGGATGAGCTGATGAACAGATACAAAGGGCTGGTGAGAAAGCAGGCCAGAGCGCTGTTTTTGATCGGCGGAGACGGAGACGATCTGATACAGGAGGGCATGATCGCTTTGTATAAGGCGATAAACAGCTACGATACCTCCCACAAAAAAACAGGATCGTTTGCTTCTTTTGCTTCCACCTGCATATCGAATCACTTATACAATGTGATCAAGGGAGCAAACCGCTTGAAAAATGCACCGCTGAATCAGTCAATATCGCTCGATGCACCAATATCGGGGGCGTCGGATACGGATACACGTACGGTGGCTGACACGCTGCCGCCGGACATACAGTCGGATCCCGCGCAGATCCTCATAGACAGAGAAAACGTCTCGCGTATAGAGGACATGATAAACGCACACCTAAGCTCGTTTGAACGCGATGTCGTCATGTTGTATATCAACGGAAACACGATATCGCAGATCGGTGAAAAGCTTAACAAGACTCCAAAGTCGATAGACAATGCATTGCAGAGAGTGAAAAAAAAGCTGTCGGACGCCGGATGATATGCCGGCATATGACAGCTTTTTGTATATCATATATTAGTAAATCTATTTGAGAAGTGCTACCGCATGAGCGGCGATCCCTTCTTCATGTCCCGTGAATCCGAGTCCCTCTTCCGTGGTAGCTTTTACATTTATCTGATCTATATCCACCTGAAGAGTGTGAGCTATATTATGTCTCATCCTGTCTATATACGGACGGAGCTTCGGCTTCTGCGCAAGTATCGTGGCGTCTATGTTCTCGATCGTATAACCTTTTTCTCTTACCTTGTCATACGCCATGGATAATAGCTTCAGACTATCCGCGCCTTTCCATTCATCATCGGTATCGGGGAAATGGAGACCGATATCTCCGAGTGCCGCTGCACCGAGTATCGCATCCGTGATCGCATGCAGCAATACATCCGCGTCCGAGTGCCCGAGGAGCCCGAGCGTATGCGGGATCTCCACGCCGCCGATGATCAGCGGACGATCCTCAACCAGCTTATGTACATCGTAACCATGTCCTATGCGCATATTTTCTCCTTTTGTCGAAAAAAGTCCGAAAACACGTATCTTGTACGGCTTTTCGGACCTCTTAGAAAACCTAGCGGGAACTGGAGTCGAACCCGTCCACGCTTGCGTGGACATCGACACACACGGGTATGAACCGTTACCTTTCGCTCTTAACTAGCGGGAACTGGAGTCGAACCTGTCCACGCTTGCGTGGACATCGACACACACGGGTATGAACCGTTACCTTTCGCTCTTAACTAGCGGGAACTGGAGTCGAACCAGCGACACCACGGGTATGAACCGTGTGCTCTTACCAACTGAGCTACCCCGCCATCTCAACTACAATTTAGTTGAAAATGGAGCCTATAGGGCTCGAACCTATGACCCTCTGCTTGTAAGGCAGATGCTCTCCCAGCTGAGCTAAGACTCCATGTGTACGCAACGTACTTGTCTATTATACGCATCACCCTTCGTTTTGTCAAGTCTTTTTTTGCCATAATTCTGCTTATCTTTGATGATATGCTATGATTTGTCAAAAAGCGGTGGCTGATCCACGCGATGTGGCGGGATGATCGACCGGGAAAGGAAGGCATGTATTGATGAACAGGAAGAAAAAAAGCTTTATGGGTGTGGTGATGATGCTGGCGCTCGTAGCGCAGATGACAGCAAATGTATCCGCGGCACCCGTAGCACAGGCAAAGAAGGCCATAAGCCTCAAGGACTCAAAGATTGTCCTCATGGAGGGAGCGAAGGGAAAAATAACGGTTAAGAATGCTCCGAAGCGCGCGAACGTGACATTTTTATCAAGAGATAAATCAGTTGTCACCGTCTCGAAAAAGGGAGTTTTGAAAGCGAAGAGCGAAGGCGCCACGAAGGTCATAGTAAAGGTATTGAAAAAGAAAAAGCTTCTGAAGAAGCTGATCTGCAGGGTGAAGGTTGAAGTGTTAGATCCGAAAACGCCTGAGCCCACATATTCACCGATTGTCAGTGAGAAGTTCGTCGGAGATAGAAAAGCAAAGCTTGGTGATGATTTCATCGCGCAGATGGATGATTTTTCCGTAAAGCTTTTTAACGCTTGCGGGCTGGCGGATGTCAAGGCGGATAAGAATGTTCTGATCTCCCCTCAGTCCGTCATTACGGATATGATGATGGCAGCTAATGGTGCCGGATCCACCACACTCGAGGAGATGGAAAAGGTGATGTGCGGCGGAGTCGGATTCACCGGATTCAGGAAGTCATTAGCAGATATGAATGCGCAGATGATATACTCGGACAAGGTGAAGTTCCATACGGCAAACTCCATCTGGATCAGGGATGATTCGGAGCGTATACAGGTAAAGCCTGAGTTCCTCGATCAGAGTGAGATATGGTACAATGCCGGATCATACGTGCTCCCGTTCGACGATACGATGGTAAAGAGAGTGAATGACTGGGTGAATGAGAATACGCTCGGGATGATACCGGAGCTGTTAAATCAGCCTCCGAAGTATGACGAGGTTATGCATCTTATAAATGCGTTGGCTTTTGATGGAGCATGGGCTGAGCAGTATGATGATTTCTGTGTGCATGAGGGGAAGACCTTCACTAACTCAAAGGGAGTAAAGGAGACTGCTACGATGCTTTCGGAGTGCATGGATTCGTATCTGCATGACGACAAGGCTGTCGGTTTCACCAAGCCTTATGAAGGAGGCGGATTCAGCTTTGTGGGTATCCTTCCGAATGAGGGAGTGAGTGTGTCTGATTATCTCTCCGGCTTGGATGGTAAGGCTTTCAAGGCATTTTTAAACTCAGCTGAAGGAGACTGTGAGGTGCATACCAAGCTCCCTGAGTTCAAATATGATTATGATGTGAGCATGGGTGATAGTATCCAGTCCATGGGTATCAGGGAGGCCTTCAGTCCGAGCGCTGATTTTACGGGCATGGCGGATACCAAAACAGGAAAGCTGTTTATCGGAGATGTGATGCACAAAACGCACATAGAACTCGATAGAAACGGAACAAAGGCCGCAGCGGTTACGGATATAATCATGCGGGATACAACGAGTGTTGAACCTCAACCGAAAAAGACAGTAAATATAACTCTGGACAGACCGTTTATCTATGCCATCATACAGGGGAACACCGGGATCCCGGTGTTCCTGGGTGTGGTAAACAGTGTTAATCCTCAGTGAGACCGAAGAAGAATTTCCTCTGTCGCTCATTGCTGATGACATGAACAGGTTTCAACTGACTCGGGTTTGAACCCTTGTAGATCATCATCTCACGGTAGAGGATGCCGGTCTCGGGTTGCAGAACCTTCACCTCGGGCTCTGCAAGGTTTCCGTGCTCTACGGCGTAGAGGTAACGCGGATTCGCTTCGCAGAGGTGCTTGTAAATACATTTTCTAAGGGTATCGGTATCCACACCGATACCCTTTTTGTCGGGTTCGATGAGGAATACGTAGCGTCCCGGTTCCTGATCTCCGTCAGGATAGACGCAGTAATCCGAAAGGTAGAAACCGAGTTCATCGGCAGCGCGGTTCACGGTCTGTTCGAGTGCCTGCTCGGTTGTTTTTTCAAGTGCCACGCTGATCGTTTTGTTTACACGGTACATAAACTGAACCAGAGGGGTTTTGTTTTTGTATCCGGTAACCTTCACGGCGTCGCTCATTCGGTAGCGGTAAAATCCGTTCAGATTGGTTATGATCAGTTCGTATATCTTTCCGACCTCGAGCTGGTCCATAAGCACACACTTGCTGTAGTCATCTCCGGCCTCCACAGGCAGAAACTCCATAAAGGTGCTTCCTGCTGCAAGGATGGAATCTTCGGTGTCTACGCCTGCCGGTACGGACCAGAGTCCCTCCGATGCGGTGACGCCGGCGTAGATGTTGTGGATGTCGCCGCCGGAGTATTTTTCTTTGATCTTTTTGTCGTAGATGGCCAGACCGTCACCGCCAGCGCCGAAGATATAGGTGATATTCGGCCATACCTTTTTCATAAAGGGCTCCTCGGCGCCACCTGAAAAGGCTTTGCGCAGGAAGGCTGCGCGCTCCGGAAGGGGAGTGAGCCGTTTGAGAAGCTCGTCTCGTACGCTGTCAGGCATTTTGACGCTGGGGTCGATCGTTCCTTTTTCTATATCATTTATCAGCATTTCGTGATTGTCCAGGGTGTACTGAAGGAGGTGTGCGAGCATGTTGTAGAAGCCGACGGTGATACCCGTCACGTTTTCTTCCATCAGAGCGAAACGCATGTGAAGGTATTTGGTATCGGTTCCCGGCTCGGGGATCATGGCCTCGACCGGTGAGGTAAACATAGCGCGCATCATCTGAGCCTGCTGACTCTCTCCGCCCTTAAGAACCTCTGCGTTTTTGGCAGATGCGCAGCCGATGGTGATTCCGTTATCCTGTTTTACACAGGTTCCCTCGGAAGTACAGAAGGTCTTTCCGTTGTGCCATTCGGGTGGCAGGAGAGCTTCTTTGAGTCCGTTGATATACATAAAGTTATACTTCATGAATACCTGTGTCTGACGGTCGGTAAGTGGGACGTATTTCGGATTCCCCACGGTACCTGAGGTCGTGTTCATATGATCGAAGTTGTATGCGGTAAGGACGTTTTTCTCGCCATCCTTCATGCGTTCGATATATGGAGCGAGATTGTCGTAGATCATCACGGGTACGTGATCGATATAGTCTTTGATGGAGTGTATGCCGGCAAAATCGTATTTCTTGCCGAACTCCGTATTCTCGTTGTCGCGGACCAGCTGCATCAGAAACTGCTCCTGCAGCTCCATGGGCTTTTGGGTCTCTTCATTGAAGACCTCGAGGAACACAGCCTTTCCCGCAGCTCCTGACTGCTCGTTTGCCATTCTTGTAAAGTCGTTTGTCATTGATCTACCTCCTGTAACGTTGTCTGACTATCTCGTAGCCGAGAATACCTGCGGCAACGGATGCATTGAGTGAATCGATCTGTCCCTTCATCGGGATGCTTGCGATAAGGTCGCAGTTTTCTTTTACCAGCCTGCTCACGCCAGAGCCTTCGCTCCCGACGACCACGCCTATGGGGCCTTCGAGATTCAGGTCATACATGGTAGTGCCATCCATGTCGGCACAGACGATCCAAAGGCCTTTTTTCTTGAGTTCTTTGATTGTGTCTGACAAATTGGCGACTCGTGCGACAGGTATATGATTGACCGCGCCGGCGCTCGCTGCGACTGCAGTGGCAGTCAGGCCGACGGCTCTTCTCTTTGGGATAATCACACCATGGGCTCCCGCCTGATGAGCAGTACGAATGATGGCGCCCAGATTATGCGGATCCTCTATGCCGTCCAAAAGGAAGAGAAAAGGCGGTTCTCCGGACTTTTCGGAGTTGTCAAACATATCTGACAACTCGGCGTATTTAAAAGCAGAGAGCTTTGCTATCACTCCCTGGTGGTGGACGGTCTGCGACAGATGATCGAGTCTCTCTCTGTCAACAAAGTCCACCATCGTGTGGTGCTTCTTCGCCTCGCGAAGGATGGTCTGGATCTGTCCGTCGTTCGCTCCTTTGAGGACAAAAAGCCTCTCTATGGTCTGATCGGATCTCAGTGCCTCGAGTACCGAGTGCTTGCCCTCGAGCTGAAAGTTTTCGCTGTCTTTGGTATCGTTCGGGTTCATTTTTATACCTCCGATTTCTCAAATCTATCATAACACACATCGGTATTGAAAACAATGATAAAATAGTTTATAACATAAGGGGATTTATAAATGCACTGAAGGGGCTGGGATTCTTTGATGATGAGTTTATGAACCGATGACGGAGTGCAGAAGCTCGACGGCACGGTCCATCTGATCTGACAGATACCAATACCCGAAAACGGATTCGAGGCCTGTTGCGATACGATAGGCCTGGATATCAGAATGTTTGGAGGCTGAATTGCTTTTTGCATTTCGGCCTCTTTTGAATACGGCTCTTTCCTCCTCGGTAAAAAACGGTTCCATTCTTTTGGCTATCGTAGCCTGGGCCGTGGCGTTTACCAGATCGTGATCGAGCTTGTTCATTTTTTTGACGGAGCGCTCGCCGGTATCCATGAGGGAGGTGCGGATGATAAGTTCATATACGCAGTCGCCTAAGTAGGCCAGCTTCAAAGGACCGATGGAAGAAGGGTCCCTGTTCGTAATATCGTAATACTTTTTGATGGTTTCTAACATAAATCAATCCTTTTCGTTACATTCTGACGGAGTAGATATGTGGTTTGAGATATTTTTTGCACAATGGAGACAGTCTCCGTTGCAGTCGTTATTGTTGTCATCGCCTGCGTGAGGACCGCGGTGGAGCATGTATGTCCACAAAAAGATACATCCGCACAGTATGGCAAAAATGATTATCCAGCTTATGACAGTTCCCATATTAACCTTCCGTTCCGGAGAGAACAGGCGTGGTCCTGCGGGTCTCTCCAACTGCAGTAAAATCAAATATCGAAGACAATTTTAGCATATCAGGCACAAAACCGCAAGTACGATGTGAGGAATGCTTGATTTCTTATAAAAAATATGTTATAGTCATACCCGTAACTGCGGTTGTGGTGGAATTGGCAGACACGCAAGATTTAGGTTCTTGTGCCGTAAGGCGTGAGGGTTCAAGTCCCTCCAACCGCATGTATGCAGGTAGTTTTCTGCTTGCAGAAAACGGTGCGGCCTGCTTGCAGGACGCTGTGCAGAGTTCGACTCCTGTTATCCGCATTTATGCAGGTAGTTTTCTGCTTGCAGAAAACGGTGCGGCCTGCTTGCGGGACGCTGTTCAACTACCGGAGGAAAAAAGATGAAAAGACGAACAAATATCGTAATCGCTGCGACACTCGCCGCCGTGCTTTTTGCCGGTTGCGGAGACTCCCGGGCATCATCCGAGGTATCGGCTGCAGATGATCCGGCCGCGCAGGAGCAGGAAGCTGAGGTAAATGATGTTTCCGCTCAGGGTGAGAAGGATGCGGCTGCGGATGAGACCGCTACGGACGTCAAAGTGAATGTCAAGAAAGACAGGTTTATGCTTCCCGAGATCACCATGCTGACTACTGAGTCGGTCGACCTTCAGTATCAGTTTGCGAAGAAGATCGGAAAGGTTAAGTGGACATCCTCGAATCCAAAGGTTGTCAAGGTCGGAAAGAACGGATCGGAGATCACTGCGAAAAAAGCCGGAAAGGCTACCGTGGAGGGTGCGACCTCAGATGGAGCGCATCGTTTCCGCTGCGAGGTGACCGTCGAGAAGAAGCCTAAAAACATCATATATATGACATTTGATGACGGCCCGAGCAGTTACTCCACGCCGAAGGTTTTAAATATTCTTAAAAAGAATAATGTAAAAGCAACGTTTTTTGAGATCAAGCCTGCGAAGGAGAATTATAAACTGACTCAGCGCGTGATCGATGAGGGGCATACACTTGCGATCCATGGCTACAGTCATAGCTATAATGTAATCTATAAGAGTGACGAGGCTTATCACAGCAATCTGACAAAACTTCAGAAACTGTTTTACAAAAAGTTCGGAGTGTGGTCTACCCAGACCAGATTCCCGGGCGGAAGTTCGAATACCGTCAGCCGTCATTACAGCCACGGTATCATGACCAGGCTTTCGAAGAAGGTTCATAAATGGGGATTCAAATATCAGGATTGGAACGTCTCCTCAGGTGATGCCGGTGGCGCGAACAATGCGGATCAGGTTTATAAGTATGTGAAGTCAGGTATTCAGAAGGGCAGAAGTAACGTGATCCTGATGCATGACTTTTCCGGGAATGATAAGACGATAAATGCGCTTCAGAGGATCATCGATTATGGAAAAGCAAACGGCTTTGAGTTCCGCGCGATGACTGCAGCGACGAATGAAGTACATCATGGGGTGAATAACTAGCGTACGTCAATCCGTCTTGACAATGCGGACCGTTTTTTGTATAATAAATCATAGATTTTGTATATTTTTGAAGGAGGTAGAAACATGGCTTGTTTCCTGGTTTCTGCAGCTGAGGCGGTCGTAGTTACCGTAGTAAAAAAAGCAGAAGAAAAACACGAAGAAAAACTAATAGAAAGCGGAGCAGAGGTAACAAAAAAGAACAGGATCCCTCTCAGTCGTAAGCTTTCATGGCTTACGTGGATGCTTGTCGGAGGAGCTGTCCTTCTTCTGTTCGAGCATGTATGGCACGGAGAGATAGTACCGTGGTTCCCGTTCCTTACTGCGATGAATGACCCTGAGGAGACCACTCAGATGCTTCATGAGATGGCTACCGTAGGTTCATCCATGGCCGGTCTCATTACCGTTGTATGGGTCGGAATGTGTCTGGTGGCAGACAGAATTGTGAACCGTCAGGATGAGACATCGGAGAATGAGGCATAAAAGGGGGATGTTATGACATTACTTATTACGGTATTTGCGGCTATCATCACTACCGTTATCTGGTATAACCGCAAAAATGATGACATGAGGCTTGGTGCGCTCATGTTTATGTTCTGGGGTGCATCGCTCATGTGGCTTATTGATGCTGTATTTGAGTATGCAGAGCTGGGTGCGGAGTATTTTTCACCGTCACTTAAGGACATGGCGAATGACGCCTTCCTTGGAGTTTCGGTAGTTGCGCTCGCTCTCGTTATCTGGCTTGTGCGCCTTTTGATCCTTGATCCAAAGGGGACACTGCGCGCTTCACTGAAAAAGAGTATGTGATCAACATGATCATTAAAAGGCATTCCGCTTAGGGATGCCTTTTAATATGGGAGAGAGCGTATGGAAAACAGTAAAAAGGCATTAGATCTGATATCAAAAGTATTTTTGTCTGAGTACTCGCAGCTCTATTATGTTAACATGTCTACAAATGAGTACCAGTCTTATTCTTCTGATGGTGAGCTCTTAGATGTAAGGCTCGAGCCGTCGGGATCGGATTTTTTTACTATGGCAAAGCACGATGTGGAACTCGTCGTGTATGAAGATGACAGAGAAGCTGTTCTCGAAGTTCTGGATAAGGAAAGAATCCTGAATGATACAAAGAAGGAGACCATGAAGGAGTTTGTATACCGGCTCGTCATCCGGGGAAAGCCGGTGTATCATTCCCTTCGTATATTCCGAAGCACATATGAAGGTGAGGAATACCTGGTTTTGGGCGTTCTGAACATCGACAGGGAGTATCGGATAAAACTTGCGGCAGATGAGATGGAGCAGAAGCTTCATAATGCAAACCGACTTGCAAGAAGAGATGAGCTGACCGGTATCCGCAATAAAAATGCCTATCAGGAGCTAGAAGAGGAGCTTAACAAAAAACTGCACTACGGAACGATGGACAGCGGTGTTGCAGTCGTTGTTTTTGATATGAATGACCTGAAGATCATCAATGATCATAAGGGACATGCGATCGGTGATGACTATCTGCGCAAGGCGAGCCTGATGATATGTGAGGTATTCAGTCACAGTCCCGTGTTCAGGATCGGAGGAGACGAGTTTGTTGCCATCCTGATGGATAAGGATTATATCGACAGGGAATATCTGATCGCTAAGTTTAAGCTTGCTGTCATTGAAAACGGAAGGCGCGGCTCCGGGCCGGTGATCGCCTGCGGTATGTCCGAATGCAATTTTGATATTGATAAAACCATTGGAGAGGTATTTAAAAGGGCCGATGAGGCAATGTATGAAGATAAAGACCATCTCAAGGCATTGAGGCAGCGGGATGGCCTCTATAATATGACTGAAGAGCACCTGCCGGTACCTGACGAGAGAAAGAGGCAGCTCAATGAACTGTTTAATGCTGTTTACTCGATCGTTGGCGGTGGCTATGTTTATGTTCTTGACATCAAATACGATTACTCGAGGTGGTCAGAGGAGTTGGCGCGTGACTATGGAATGAAAAATGAGTATAATTACAGTGCCGGCGCAGTATGGGAGTCCTATATTCATCCTGATGACATGCCGGCCTATCGGAGGGCGATCGACGGGATATTTTTTGACAATACCGCCGTCAGGCAGATACATTACAGAGTGTGCACTCGTGACGGGGAGTATGTGAAATGCTATACCAGAGGTTTTATCATGAGCGATAAAGAGGGCGAGCCGGACTTTTTCGGTGGGATAATAGTGCCTGAAGTGTAAGTAAATAACAAAAAAAGTTTCTTATATATAATACCATAAAAAATGTCAAGGAGGATTCCGGGTGAAGGAGCTGATAAAGCAGGCATTTGAAGCCAGAAAGAATTCGTATTCTCCGTACTCCGGTTTTCAGGTAGGAGCAGCACTGGAGGGCAAAAGCGGAAAGGTATACACAGGATGCAATGTTGAGAATGCAGCTTACGGGCCGTCGAACTGCGCAGAGAGAACAGCTATCTTTAAGGCAGTAAGCGAAGGAGAACGCGAGTTTAAGCGGATAGCGATCGTGGGCGGACACGAGGGAGAGAGTGTGGCACCGACGCCGTGTGGTGTATGCAGGCAGGTGATGGCGGAGTTTTGTGAACCATCATTTGAAGTGATCATGGCTATGAGTGAGGATGAGTATGAAGTCATGACACTCGGAGAGTTGTTGCCGAGAAGCTTCGATCTCTAATTTATCTTCCGATATTGTTTGATAAATATTATCAATAGTCTAAACGAACCCTGAAAAAGTACGATTTTTCGGGGTTTTTCAACTTTTTTGAGATTTTTTCAAATTTTTTTAAAAAAAGTGTTGACATTTGCTTATAAGTTTGTTAATATACTACTTGCTGACGCGCTAAAGATTCGCAAGCGTGTTATTTTTATGAAGGAATGATCTTTGATAATTGAATAGTGAAACAACTTTGAACACCAATTCAAAATTGAGATAAGGTATATACCAAAATCTCGTCAATTAAATTCGGATTGGCAATTATATGCCAGCGAAGCAGAACAAACCATTTTTTTTGAGAGTTTGATCCTGGCTCAGGATGAACGCTGGCGGCGTGCTTAACAC
>CAMVOY010000062.1 GCA_947169235.1 uncultured Lachnospiraceae bacterium
ATAGAGCAACGGCCTTCTAAGCCGTGGGTCGGGGGTTCGAATCCCTCCTGGCACGAATTATGGTGGGTATAGCGCAGTTGGTTAGCGCGTCAGATTGTGGCTCTGAAGGCCGTGGGTTCGAATCCCATTACCCACCCTGTTGGGGGCGAGCGGGCATATGGTATGCCCGCTTTTTTCACAAAAAGGAAAGAGGTGTTACGAATGAAAGTAGTAAAGGGAATCGCAATCGTGATCATCGCGCTCGCGTCCATCGCAGCGGTGGTACTGATCGCGATCAACATGAAAATGCTCCACAGTGAGTCAGGCACGATGAACGCATTCATCGACCGCCAGGACGACAGATATGCGGAGTCTCAGAAAAAGGAGACCGAGTTTATCGAGGACGGAGCAGTGATAGGTGATAACTACACTATCAAAAGTACAAAGGCCATCTCTGATGCTTATATAAACGGACAGGATCCGTCGGGGCTTTCGGAGGAGGATAAAAAGACCTATGACCTCGCCGTAAAGGCTCTCGATGAGGCGACAAAGGGAAAGAATACAGTATACGAAAAAGAGCTCGGTGTGTTCGAGTGGCTTGCCAAAAATGTCTCACACGATGCGGACCAGTCCACACGCGCGGTGCTCGTTGATGAGGTTCTCCCACAGGATACACCGTACGGAGTGCTTACTACAAAAACAGCGGTTTGCGTAGGATATGCTACGACTTTCCGCCTGCTCATGAACATGCTCGGACAGGAATGTCACATCCCGCATAATGATTCCCACTCCTGGGATCTGGTAAAGCTTGATGACAACGAGTGGTATCTGACAGATATCTACAGCGCTGCATCATCAGGCAACGGGGTTATCGACTATCAGTACTTTAATAATAATGAGATAACAGGTTCTGACCGTTTTGATCTGTCCATGATGTCGAACCTTCCGCGTGCAAACGGAAAAAAATACCTCTACCAGGTTCAGACGGCAAAGGATGCAAAGAGCTTTTATGATATTCCGAAGTTTCTTAAAAAGGCCATCAAAAACAAAGATAACGTTTTGAGTCTCCGTTTCGCGACCAAGCCGACTGATGACGAGGTCCTGATGGGATCAAGTGTTGTAGAGTCCGCTCAGTCACGTATCACTGAGAACAACACAGATTATGCCAGCTGTTATCTGAACGGCGTGTGGTGTCGTGACGAGAATGATAAATTCATATTCACGATATATATAACAAATAACAGTGAGAATTCAGGAAGAGTTGATCCTGATTCACCTGAGGCGAAGAAGATGAAAGAGGCTCTCGATGACGCGCTTGGAAACACAACAGGTTATGATCCTCTGACATCCGATGATACGTCGAACGATAAAACAAAAACATACGAATATAGTAAGGATGGGGCTGCGTAAAATGAAAAAAAAGATTTCAAAGATTATAGCTGTATGCATGCTGGGAGTCTTGATGCTCACCGGCTGCGGAGATGATGCGTCCGGTGGCGTTGATGTGGATCTTCAGTCACTCATGGACGAGATGAAAAAGACAGATACCGCTCTTCCTCAGATGAGTACGGTGACTGAGGCAAGCGAAAACGCCGAGGCAACCTTCGGAATACTCGCTGACTTCGATTACTCCAAGGTTGACAAGTTTATTTACAGTTACAGTGAGACCGGTTCGCCGGAGGAGATAGCAGTTGTCCATGTGGTCGACAAGGCATCTGTAGGGGATCTGATGAAGGTATTGCAGGCGCATATCGATTCACGTCTGGGTACATTCAGACAGTATAGCCCGGAGAAGTCATCCGTTGTCGAGGGTGCGGTACTTACGTACTCTGACAAGTATGTTCTGCTCGCGATCACTCCTACATCCGGAGCGATGCAGGATGTTTTCAAAAGCAAGATCGGATAAACAGGATCGGGTAAAAATGTAAAGGGATCGTATGGTATTTTCAAGCTCGATATTTTTATTCTTTTTTCTACCGCTTGTGATAATGATGTACTACGTTTGCCCTGTCAGAGGGCGAAACGTGGTGCTTCTTGTCGCGAGCCTTTTTTTCTATGCGTGGGGAGAACCAATCTACATTCTCATCATGCTTTTCTCGACAGTATTTGATTATGTAAACGGTCGGATACTGGCCGTGACGAAGAAACTCTGGAAAAGACGACTCGTTCTCATCATCTCTGTCGTCGGGAACCTGAGCATCCTGTTCTTTTTCAAGTACAGGGACTTTTTCTGCGAGGGGTTAAACGGACTTTTCGGGACCGATATCGGGATCTGGGACCTGGCGCTGCCGATCGGTATATCATTCTATACTTTCCAGACCATGTCATATACGATCGACGTCTACAGGGAACGGGTTGAGGCTCAGAAAAATATCCTGAACTTCGCCGTTTACGTATGCCTTTTCCCGCAGCTGATCGCGGGACCCATCGTCAGATATCGTACGATACACAGAGAGCTCGGCAGCCGCAAGCACTCATTTTTGATGTGCTACCACGGAATGCAGCGCTTCATCATAGGTCTCGGCAAAAAGGTCATCTTCGCGAACACGATAGGCGCGCTCTGGGAGGAGATCAGGGACAGCGCGGGGACATCGGATATGTCCGTTATGATGGCGTGGCTCGGGGCTGTTTGCTTCACGCTGCAGATCTACTTTGACTTTTCAGGTTACTCGGATATGGCGATCGGACTCGGAAGGATGTTCGGCTTCCATTTCCCGGAGAACTTCAAATACCCCTACGAATCGCGCTCCATCACGGAGTTCTGGAGACGCTGGCACATCAGCATGGGAACGTGGTTCAGGGATTATCTCTACATCCCGCTCGGGGGCAACCGAGTGAAGCTTCCGAGGCAGCTTGTGAACCTCGCCATCGTGTGGTTTTTGACAGGCCTGTGGCACGGAGCGTCGTGGAATTACGTTCTGTGGGGAGTGTACTATCTGATATTGCTTCTGATCGAGAAGCTGTTTTTGCATAAATTCATGAAAAAATGGCCCGGATGGATCAGGCACATCTACAGCCTGTTTTTCATCGTGACGGGCTGGGTTATTTTTGCCTGTGAGGATCTGTCTGTGTTGTGGACATATGTGAAGTCTATGTTCGGCGTGGGCGTGCCGCTCGTGTCCGATATGGGGCTTTATGATATCCTCTCGTACGGTCTGATCCTCGTGATCATGTGTGTCGCTGCGACATCGTTGTTCTGGCGCGCAAAGAGAAAGATACATGGCAAAAAGGGAGCGCATGCCGCGATGGCTCTGCTCACCGTAGTGATATTGGTTTTGGTCGTACCGATGCTCATCAGGGAGAGCTACAACCCGTTCCTTTATTTCAGGTTCTGATGGTTACGGAAGTGTCATATGACGTTTAGTTTACGTAGTGTTTGAGGTCGGAGAGATCCGGTAAGGAGTTCAGCTTATGAAAAAAGCATTTTACGTTTTATATGTGACGATCCTCATCGCCCTGTTTGCGGGCGGGGGGCTTTTTGTGCTGTTAAAGACTCCTGATGAATACTCAAGAAACGAAAACAGATATCTGGAAAAGCTTCCTTCGTTATCATGGGATGCTTACAAAAAGGGAGATTTCCAGAATCAGATGGAAAAAGCAGTGACGGATCAGTTCCCGATGAGGGATGTCCTTACGGGGCTGTCCACGAGCTATAGAAAGTATGCACTTCTTCACGATGTGGGCGATGTTTTTCTCGGAGAAGATAACTACTATTTTGATAAAAAACTTGAGAAGGATTTTCCTGTAAAACAGTTTAATAAAAACCTTGCGTTAGTGAAGAAGTTTTTTGATACATCGGGAGTGCCGAAGAAAAAAGTCATGCTTGTCCCGTCGCCTGCGACCATACTTGGCGACAAGCTTCCGGCACATGCAAAGATATACGACGAGACTCCGTATGTGTCTGCGGCAAAGTCGATGTTTCTGCATGACTTCATCGATGTGAGAGAAGATTTCAAAAATGCAAAGGACGAAAAACAACTGTATTTCCGCACTGACCATCACTGGACTCATGAGGGTGCATATCTCGGCTACAAGGCGTTTATGGAGGCGATGGGCAGAGATACTCGTGGAAGGGATGATATAAGCTATAAAGAGGTCTCAAACGAGTTTTACGGTACCATGTATTCGAGAGCGCTTGATACCGGTGCGGTACCTGACAGCATATCGATTCCGGAGATGCCTTATGAGGTAAAGGTACAGTCATGCTTACCGTCTGCCGAGAAGGATATAGCTCTGTATGCTATGGAAAAGTTAAATGAAAAGGATCAGTACGCCGTATATCTCGGAGGAAATGATCCGTGCGTTACGATAGATAACTATCTGACCTCGAATGGCGGTACGCTCATGATCATCAAGGATTCATTTGCGAACAGTCTTGTACCGCTTTTGGCCATGGATTATTCAAAGATAGTGATGATAGATCTCAGATATGAAACCCGGCCGATGCGTATGCTGTTAGATACGTACCGACCGGATAATCTGCTTGTATTATATGAGATGAGTAACTTCGCCTCAAGCACTGAGGTTGCGAAACTCGGTGTATAAGCCGGGGTAAGCGAAGATGACTGTCAGTATGGCAGTACATGCTCACACGAAGCTAGTTGTCAGCCGAGCTTTTTGATAAGCTCGGGGATAGTAGCCTCGAAGTCCACGCCGTACCATGGCTTATCAGGGTTCTGAAGAGTTACCTCGATCGTGTAGGCAGTGTAATCTGCAGCGATCTTCATAGCCTCCTGCCATGATTTGCCGCGCATCATAGCGCCGATGCAGGAGCTCGAGAACAGATCGCCCGTGCCGTGATAGCTTGCATCGATGCGGTCGTTCTGATATACGAAGTAGTCGTCGGCCTCGCGGTCATAACCCATAACACCTGTTTTTCCCGGTGAGAGGCTTACGCCGGTAAGAACTGAAACCTTCGCTCCGAACTCGTTGAGTTTTTGGAGCATTTCTTTTATGTATGCTTCGTCATATTCTTCTTTGTATTCCATACCTGTCATGAAAGCAGCCTCTGTGATGTTTGGTACGATGATGTCAGCGCTTGCGCACAGCTCGGCATTTTTCTTTACGTAATCCATGTCAAAGGCCGGGTAGAGTTTTCCGTTGTCGGCCATAACCGGATCTACAAATATCGTCATGCCGTCGTGTCTGAAATCGTTGAAGAGCTCCTTCATCTGGTCGATCTGCTCAATCGTTCCGAGGTAGCCCGTGTAGATAGCGTCGAAGCGGACGTTCTCTGAAAGCCAGTGATTTTTGATCGGATCGATCTGGTCCGAGAGATCCTTTACTGTGAAGTTTTTGAACATGGTGTGTGTTGAGAGTACCGCTGTCGGCAGTATGACGGTCTCAACTCCTGTCGCAGAGATCACCGGAAGTGCGATCGTCAGCGAGCATTTGCCCAGGCATGAGATATCCTGGATGGTCAAGATACGTTTCATGATTTATATCTCCTGTAAACTCGGCGCTGTAGCGCTTTTATTTTGTGTTGTCAGCCATAATTTAGGCTACATTATACACTCAAGAGGGACCTGTGTCAAGGTATATACCCGTGAAAGATAAAATAAAATTTACAGAAGGTCGGCTATCTCAAAAATAAGCTTTTCGGTAGCGTCCCAACCAAGGCACGGATCGGTTATGGATTTACCGTAAACTCCGCCTCCCGGCTCCTGTGCTCCGTCCTCGATATAGCTCTCGATCATGAATCCTTTGAGTATGCCTGCGATACGATCATCGAGTTTTGCCGAATGCAGGACCTCCTTGATTATGCGGCGCTGCTGGAATGGGTTTTTGTTGGAGTTGCAATGGTTGGTGTCGACGATAAGTGCAGGGTTTTTAAGCTGCATCTCGTCATAGCAGTCACACAGTCTCTCCAGATCCTCGTAGTGATAGTTCGGTTTCATCGCTCCATGCTGATCCGTGTATCCGCGGAGTATGGCATGTGTGTGGGAGTTTCCGTCCGAGTGTACCTGCCATCCGCGGTAGATGAATGTATGTCCGTTCTGAGCCGCGCTTATCGCGTTCATCATAACTCCGTAGTCGCCCGAGGTGGGATTTTTCATTCCGACGGGAACGCTGATGCCGCTCGATGTGAGACGGTGCTGCTGATCCTCGACGGAGCGCGCACCTACAGCTACGTACACGAGCAGGTCGTCGAGATAGCCGTAGTTCTCGGTATAGAGCATCTCGTCCGCGCATGCGAAGCCTGTCTCCATGACTGCACGCATATGCATGTGTCTGGTAGCCTCGATACCCTTGAAGAGGTTCGGCTTTTCCGTCGGATCGGGCTGGTGAAGCATGCCCTTGTAACCCTCGGCGGTAGTTCTTGGCTTATTTGTATAGATACGCGGTACTATGAATATCTTGTCCTTTACCTTTTCCTGTACCGGCACGAGCCTGCTGATATAGTCCATTACGGAATCCTCGTTGTCAGCGGAGCACGGTCCGATGATCAGGATCAGCTGATCTCTCCTTCCCTCGAGTATCGAGATGAGCTCAGCCTTTCTCTGCTGGATCGTCTCGTTCATCTTTGCTGTCAGCGGATACATCTCTTTGAGCTCCGCCGGTATTGCCAGCTGTCTGTCATACACCATTCCCATTTTTGTTTCCTCCGTTATTTCCTGTCCCGTGGGACATTTTTATTGTTTTGTGTGCCTGTGTTTGTTATTTCTGTTTTGTGTGCCTGTGTCTGATATTACTGTTCTGTGTGCCTGTATCTGTTGTATCAGGTTTTGCGGGATACTGCTACGAATCGAGTCTTGTTGTCATCAGTTTCGTTTATATGTTCATCGAGCACCTTGAGCCCGTATATCGCGGCCGCTTCGAGACTCGCTATGGCTGCCACGGACAGGATCTGTCTGTTCGCGACTTCCCTGGCCGACATGGCAGTGTTTACTGCCTCCTCCACCTCGAAACCTTTTTCTTTTATGTATTTATCACACTGCTCCAAAGCCTTTGGCTGGCTTATGACTTTTTTGATATCACTGAGTCTGCTGCCGCGTACGCCCAGGAGATTCTGAGTGATCGGGAGAGTGTACTCGGTATCGGTTTTAAACTCTCCTTTGCTTAGCAGCTCCGCGACCTCTTTGACGGGCCCCGCGTAACTGTTTTCGACGGGGAGCACGGCTGCGTCGCACTCGCCTGAGACCACCGAGTCATATGCTTCTTTGAAGTTTTTGCAGGACACGTGGATCGCATCGGGAAACAATCTTCTCGCCACGACATGAGCAAAGGCTCCCTCGATCCCGCTGTATGCTATCTTTTTCATTTTTTTCTCCTGTTCTGCTTTCTGTATTCGCATAAGAAAAGCGGCCCGATTATCTCGGACCGCTGTAAGTTCAATTTATGATCTTTCCTGCATCACAAACTGCCCTTACACCGGTCGGTCGTAAAGGTAAAGGCAAATGCAAAAAAGAAATTTGTGTTCATTGTCTTATTCATAGTAACATATCCTCTGATAGTAACTTATCCTTTAATAAAATGAAACTTTTTAAGCCTTAAATGCAACTGATCCAGTAACTATTTCTAAACAGTCTAAAGCAGTTGTTTGACTTGATTCTCCACAATTATAAATACTGTGAAAGGATTTGTCAAGTTTTTTTTGAGGTGGTGGGTGGATGGAATCGTGTGTGTGGGCGGGCATGCGTAGGAGTGTGCTGCGTGCGTAGGTGGGATGGAACCGCGTGTGTGGGCGGGGTACGTGCAGGGGAGTGCTGCACGGAGACTGTGTAGGGGGCGGAAACAGAGGTCGTTCCGACTAAATGAAGAAAATGTGCGGTTTAGTCGGAACGGGGGACTGCCCCCATAGAGATGGAAACAGAGGCCGTTCCGACTAAACGGGGAAAACGAGCAGTTTAGTCGGAATAATTTCTTGAATTCGACTCCGGCGCAGTACGTCGGTCGCATTCACGGATGGTTAGAGGCAGCCGAAAAACGAAAAAGTTCCGACTAAATTGGAAAAAACAGCGGTTTAGTCGGAACGGAGTCTGCTTCCGTAGATTTTGAATCGAGAGCTGTTCCGACTAAATTGGAAAAAATAGTGGTTTAGTCGGAACGAGGCCTGCTTCCGCTATTCTGAAACGAGGGCTGTTCCGACTAAAATGAAAAAAGTGCAGTTTAGTCGGAATGTGTTTGACTAAATCCTGTTTTTCAACTATTATTAAGAGGTAGTCTCGCAGCCAGCCCGCGAGATCTGATCATTATAACGAAAGGCGGAAGCTGCAAGCCGGCGCGGTACGAGAGCCAGCCCGGCACAGGACCAGCCCGGCACAGGACCGGCCCGACACAGGACCGGCTCGGTACGAGGACCGGCTCAGAACGAGGACCTGCTCAGAACGAGACCCGGCACGGTACGAGACCCGGTTCGATACGAGTAAGCAGCGGAGAAAACAATGGAACTTAAGGGACTAAAGATAAACTTTCTCGGGGACAGCATAACCGAGGGTTACGATTCATCCGATATGGAGCACTGCTACTGGGGGCTGCTTCAGAAAAACGATGGCGTGATAGCGCGTGGCTACGGGATCGCAGGAACAAGGATAGCGAAACAGCAGTCGATGTTCATCGATCCGAAATGGGATAATTACTTCAGAACGAGAGTAGATAAAATGGATCCGGACGCTGACGTGATAGTGATATTCGGCGGCGTGAACGATCACGGACATGGTGACGCGCATCTTGGCAAGATGTCAGATAGAACGGATGATACCTTTTATGGTGCGCTTCACCTTCTGTATCAGGAAGTGATGAAGAGATATCCGGATGCGCAGATAGTCGTGATGACACCCATGCATTATGAGGACGAGGACGCTCTGATAAACGGATACGGAGTCAGAAAGGACGGGCCGTTATCAGCTTACCGCGATGCTATATGCGAGGTGGCGGAAGTGTATGATATCCCTGTGCTTGATATATTCAACAAGAGCGGGATACAGCCGAAGGACAGAGAACTCAGGCTGTTGTACACATCTGACGGGTTGCATCCGAATGATGCCGGACATGAGATCATCTATAAGCTGTTAAAGGAGTTTTTACAAAACCTATGAGGGAGAATACTATGGGATATGTGGATCTGCACCTGCACTTAGATGGTGCGATAACTGTTGATATCGCCAAAAAGCTCGCCGAAATGCAGGGCATCACCCTGCCGGGAGCAAATGATGATGAGCTACGGAAAAAGCTTCAGGTGTCGCCTGAATGCACGGATCTGAATGAGTTTCTGGAGTGCTTCGCCTTGCCGTGCTCACTCCTTCAGACGAAGGAGGCCCTTGCGGAGGCGGTCAGGCTTGTGCTGGAGGATTGTAAAAAACAGGGCGTGGTTTACGTCGAGATCAGGTATGCACCTCAACTTCACACTGAGCAGGGGATGAGTCAGGAGGATGCCATCCGGGCTGCGCTTGAGGGATTAAAGCTTGCCTCAGCGAAAGGAAATGATCACAATCCGGGTGATGAAAGTTCGGAGGCTGCGGATGGCGAGCATGCCGGGATGATACGGGCGAATCTGATCCTGTGCCTGATGCGCGGTGAAGGTAATGAAGCGGCGAATGAAGAGACACTTAGTCTTGCGAAGAAATACCTGGTTGAGGACGGTGGCGTGGTCGCCATCGATATAGCCGGAGCCGAGGGACTATTCCCGACGAAGAACTATCGGGATATATTTACCAAAGCGAAGGAGATGGGAGTGCCGTTCACCATCCATGCCGGCGAGGCGGATGGGGCAGAAAGCGTCAGGGATGCCCTTGATTTCGGGGCGGTCCGGATAGGACACGGTGTCAGGAGTTGCGAGGATGAGTCGGTGGTAAGTGATATAATTCAGAAGGAAATACCACTCGAGATGTGCCCGACGAGTAACCGTCAGACCCACGCAGTGGAGGATATGAGCAAGTATCCCATCATCGATTACCTGAATAAGGGTGTTTGCGTAACGGTAAATACTGATGATCCTGCGATAGAGGGTACGACCATAGAAAAGGAGTTTGAGTATCTGAGAGAGACGTTCGGTCTGACGGATGAGCAGCAGAAAAAGATACTTGAGAACTCGGTTGAGGCTGCGTTTACGACAGACCAGGTGAAGGACGAGTTGAGAGCTAAGCTCGGATTATAACATATGAAGTAATCCGGCAGGTCATGTCAGCCGGCTACCGCATGAGACACACCGGGATGATATATCCCGGATCTGCATGAGACATACGGGGAGCGGAATTATATGGAAAACAAGTATATTTTGGGAACATCGGAAAACAGAGATTTTCTGAGAGAACAGAGGGATATCCTCCTTAGTTTCGGACATGGCTTCGTATCACCTGAGGGTGGCGCGTACTATCTGGGCGATGCCGGTGAGCCGTGGAAGGACAGACCCAGGGAGACCTGGATCACAGCGAGGATGCTTCATGTCTACAGCATGGGCGCCATGCTGGGGCATAAGGGAGCAAAGGAGCTCGCCGCATCGGCACTTAAGGGGCTCACAGGAGAGCTTCATGATGATGAGCATGGCGGATGGTACGCAGGCAGGACACATGACGGAGGAATACTCCCGAACAAGCAGTGTTATGCGCATGCGTTTGTGATACTGTCGGCATGTTCCGCTGTACTTGCCGGTATTCAGGGTGCGGATGAGCTGCTAAAAGATGCGCTCTCCACATATGATAAGTATTTCTGGGACGAGGAGATAGGCTTGTCGGTAGATACCTGGGATACGGACTTCAAAGTGCTGTCAGACTACCGCGGACTGAATGCAAACATGCATACCGTGGAGGCGTTTTTGGCAGTGGCGGATGTGCTCGGAAGATCCGACATGAAAGACCTGTCCGTGAAAGTACATGGTGATGGCGATGCCGGATCCCTGTACAGAATACGCGCCGGACGTATCATCGATCATGTCATCGGCTGGGCGCGTGAGAATGAGTACCGGATCCCGGAGCATTTTTCTGAAGAGTGGGAGCCTGACCTTGAGTGTAACAAAAATAAGCCGGACGACTGCTTCAAGCCATACGGAGCGACGCCCGGACACGGGATCGAGTGGGCGAGACTGATAACGCAGTGGGCGGTAGCTACATATAAGATAGGAGAGGGTTCTCCGAAGATCAGCGTAAATGCAGATGCGACTACGGACGAGGCGACCGCACCAAATACGGACAAGGTAGCCGCACCTTATATCGAAGCCGCGAAAAAGCTCTATGACAGGGCAGTGACTGATGCATGGAATGCCGACGGAGCACCGGGGATCTGTTACACCACGGATTGGACAGGAGCTCCCGTGGTACATGACCGTATGCACTGGACACTCGCTGAGGCGATAAACACATCGGCAGTCCTTTACAGGGTGTCAAAGGCGGGTATAAAAAGATATGCTGCTGACTATGAGAGATACATGAGATATCTCGATGAGTACGTGATCGATCATAAGAACGGTTCGTGGTTCCACCAGATGGACAGGGATAACCACGTGAAAGATACGGTTTGGCCCGGAAAATCTGACCTCTATCATGCGGTGCAGGCGACCCTGATACCATATGCCGAGCACGTGGGGGTATCGATCGCAGCGGCAATCCGGGGAGAGTGAAGAGTGTCGGGATATTTTTGATGAAAATTTGTGGTTAGTGGTTGCAAACCAAGAAGTGATGTGATATAGTAGTTCCTAGGCGCGGTTCGTGACAGGCGCGAAACGCACAAATGTATACGAATGGAGGAAATATAAATGTTAGTTTCAGCAGAAGAGATGCTTAAAAAGGCAAAGGCAGGACATTATGCAGTAGGTCAGTTCAATATCAACAACCTTGAGTGGACCAAGTCGATCCTGCTTACGGCACAGGAGATGAAGAGCCCTGTTATCCTGGGTGTATCAGAGGGTGCCGGCAAGTATATGTGTGGATTTAAGACAGTTGCAGCTATGGTTGATGCTATGGTGGATTCACTCGGGATCACTGTTCCGGTAGCGCTTCACCTTGACCATGGTACATACGAAGGAGCTAAGGCTTGTATCGAGGCAGGCTTCTCATCGATCATGTTCGACGGATCATCACTTCCGATCGAGGAGAACGTAGAGAAGACAAAGGAGCTCGTAGCTATATGTAAAGAGAAGGGAATCTCCATCGAGGCTGAGGTAGGTTCTATCGGCGGCGAGGAAGACGGAGTAGTCGGAGCCGGTG
>CAMVOY010000063.1 GCA_947169235.1 uncultured Lachnospiraceae bacterium
TAGAAAAAGGACCTGATGCGACGCATCAGGTCCTTTTTCTAAGCGCGAGACTCTGTCTCTCACCCGCCCGGGCAAAAAACGCTTCGCGTTTTTTGATAGGAACTGAACGAAGTGAAGTTCCTTGTTCGACTGCCCCGGCTCGTCTCAAATCCACCCGGGGGAAGAAACACCGCAGGTGTTTCTTTCGGGAACTCGAGCGTAGCGAAGAGTTCCCTTCGAGCCCCCGTCGAGCGCACAGTTGCCCCGGCTCTTCACCCGCCCAGGGAACTCGAGGCGAAGCCGAGAGTTCCCTTCGAGCACCCCGTCGAGCGCACGACTGCCCCGGCTCTTCACCCGACCGGGGAAAGAAACGCCATAAGTTCCCCGGGCTCATCTATGATCACCCCGGCACCGTGCTCCACCAAAAACTCCCTGGAGCGAAACCCCCACGTCACACTTATACACGTCATGCCTGCATTCTTTGCAGTCGCTATATCGACATCAGAATCTCCGACATATATGGCCTCAGCGGGATCAACTCCAACATGCGACAGCGCTGAATACACCATCTCCGGCGCAGGCTTTTTTCCGATTCCATGAGCCTCATCCTCACCCTTTGCGATATCGATGAGATCTCCAAAATAAGCCGGCATAAGCTTTTTCACGGCCACATCTGATTTATTCGATACTACCGCTATATAAATACCCATCTCCTTAAGCTTTTTGAGCATGGGAATTATTCCCTCATACGGCTTTGTTTTGTCTTCACAGTGTTCCACATAGTAGCGACTGAAATCAGAGAGCACCTTCGCATGCTCTTTAGGTAAGCACACCTTATCCGTCGTATCCGTGACCTTTCCACCCGGCATTGCTCTGAGTATCAGATTCGCCACTCCGTTCCCGACGAATCTGCGCACTTCATCTACAGTCCGCTCCGGCATCCCGTTCATCCTAAGCGATACATTCGTCGCGCAAGCCAGATCCTCAAGTGTGTTAAGAAGCGTCCCGTCCAAATCAAAAACGACCGCTTTAACGATTCTGTCTGTCATATCTGTCCTCCAACAAATCATCCGGTTTAATTCTTGTTGAATATCTCCATATCAACCAGTTTTTCTCTCTTCGCCACAGCAAATACTTCTTTCATCAGATCCTTCCCAATCCATTACTTTCCAACAATGCCTGATATATATCTCTCTTTGAGACTCCTCGGTCCTTAGCAACGCATCGCATTGCCTCCTTCTTATCCATACCCTCTGACAAATACATATCCATATGCTCATCTATGGACATCTCCGCCCACATAGCCTGTTCCTTCGCAGCGAGCTCCTCCTGATCGCATCCCTCGATCACCATGACAAACTCACCCTTCGGCTCTTCATTTTCAAAAAATGTAACGGCCTCCGTAACAGTTCCAAAAATCTTTATCCACTCGTGTTTTTTGGTCAGCTCCTTGCATACGGCTATCCTTCTGTCATCCGCATACTCTTTCATCACTTCGAGTGTTTTTAACAGTCTGTGAGGCGCCTCATAAAAAATAGTCGTCACGGTGGAACTTTTCAGTCTTTCCAACACCTGTTTCTGTTCCTTTTTATCCTGAGGTAAGAACCCTTCAAAGGTAAACCTTCTCGCACTCATACCCGAAAGCGTAAGTGCCGTGGTAAATGCCGTGGCCCCCGGCAGAGATGTAACGGTAACTCCCGCCTCATGACATGCTCTGACCAGGTCCTCACCCGGATCGGAGATAGCAGGCGTCCCGGCGTCCGTAACTAACGCGATATCCTCACCCGAAACCATCCTGTCAACAAGAACAGGAGTCATCTCAAAACGATTGTGCTCGTGATATGCTATCATCTGTTTTTTTATCTCAAAATGATTCAAAAGCTTGATGGTCTGCCTCGTATCCTCTGCTGCGATCACATCGACAGACCTCAGAGTATCAAGAACTCTTTCAGAAATATCACCAAGATTACCTATAGGCGTAGCACATAAATATAGCATTATTATTCTCCTAAAAATAACTGCATTGTTTTATAAAAAACAGTCATAAAAATACGCCCGATCAGAATCATAACAATCCGGAAAAAGGATCCGACTGCGGCTTCACTCTCAGATTCCACATGGTCTGAGCAGCCGCCGCATACGTTTCAAAATCCTCCACTTTTCCCTCTCTCTGGATCTGAGCACCGCACTTACAGATCACGATAGCGCGGGCCAAAGTACAAGGGAAATTAAGAGGAGTACCGCTCATCTTTGGCTGTCCTCCACAAAAGGGGCATTTTTTCAGCGACCACTCTTTTGCTATTGCGTCTTCGATAATACTCATTTAATTCTCCATGTATATTTAACAAATCGTAACATAATATATCTGTGATCATAACTGTGCAAGTGCTGCCGCTACAGCCTCTCTTTCACTGTAATGATGCTTCACTCCCTGTATCTCCTGATACTCTTCATGGCCTTTACCTAAAAGGACTATCATGTCTCCGCTCTTTGCATTTTTAACGGCAGCAGCTACCGCCTCCATGCGGTCCTCTATAACACAATACTCTATATCCGCCTTGGAAAGCCCTACCTTGATATCCGAAACTATATCCTCAAAACTCTCGGTACGCGGATTGTCACTGGTGACATAAGCGTAGTCGGCAAGCTTAGCAACTGCCTCGCCCATCTCATATCTTCTTAACTTACTGCGATTTCCTCCACATCCGAATATAGCTATAAGCCTTCCGGGCTCATATCCTCTGAGCGTCTTTAAAACGCTCTCCGTACTTACACCGTTATGAGCAAAATCAATAAGAACAGAAAAATCCCTGCCTGTAGGTACAGCTTCTACTCTTCCTCTTACCTCTACCTGTTTGATCGCATCTATAATCTTTTTATCATCCACTCCGATCAAAGCTCCAAGCGTAACTGCAGACAGCGCATTGTATACATTAAAAAGTCCCGGCAGTCCCACTTTTGCATTCCCATTAATAAGACCTCTTAAACCGAAGCTCATCGACAGCTCACTGTCAGTATTTACATGCTCTACATCAACTGCGACCAGGTCTCTCTTTCCTGTATAACTCTTGCACGAAGATAAATACTGCTCATCCGTGATCTCCATCGTCTGAGAGTTCACACCCTGCACTCCGTAGGTCTTTACGATACAGTGTGCATTCTCTATGATACCGGCAGTATGCGGATCATCTGCATTAAAAATACCTATATTGCAGCGATCAAATAAAGCCGCTTTACATCTCAGATAATCGTTGAAATCCTCGTGCTCATTTTCACCTATATGATCGGGTGTGATATTGGTAAAAATACCATAATCGAAATGCATACCCGCCACACGATCCATCTTCACTCCCTGCGAGCTGACTTCCATGACAAAATAATCACAGCCGGCATTTGCAATATCATTGATATAACTCTGAAGATCATAAGACTCCGGAGTAGTGTGTTCTATAGACGTCACCTCATCTCCTATGGCAACTCCGATCGTTCCGATGATACCGCACTTCTTTCCGGTCTGCTCAAGTATATTTTTGATAAGATAAGTAGTAGTAGATTTGCCCTTTGTTCCCGTGATCCCGATGCTGATCATTTTTTTCATCGGATGCTCAAAGAAATTCTGCGAGATAAGGCTCAGTCCCTCGCGTCCGTTTTTCACCCTGATCACAGCCACATCCGAAGGGATCTTCACCCCGAACTCTGCTTCTATCTCATCTAACGACTTCTCCACCATGATCGCTGACGCACCCTGCTCGATGACTCCACCGATAAACTTGTGCCCGTCAACTATCGTCCCCGCGATCGCCGCAAACAAAAAGCCGTCCTTGACCTTTCTGGAGTCATAGGCGATGTCAGTAACCTCAGTCGCCAAGTCGCCTTGCAGCAATTCGCAGTTTACTCCTTCGATAAGTCTTTCTAAAGTCATAGTTATTCTCCTATCACGGCATGATTTGCAGTACTTCGTCTCACTCTGATCCGAATGCTTCGCATTCGAAAACGCCGTTCGACTTCAGTCTGCGCATCATGCCTGTTTTACTTTTCTGAAACCGAACACGAATACTTGTAACTTCTCTCAGGACAGTAGCATCAGACCGCAGTCGAGCGTCGTTGGCGAACGCAGTTCGGCTCAGAGCGAGACAAGGTACTGAGCTACTGTCCGACAGATTATAACAATCCAAAGTGACGTATCGCCTTTTCGATACCATCATTCATAACAGCATCAGTAACGTAGTCTACGCGATCAAATATGTCCGGATTACCGTCTCCCATCGCCACCGAAATCTCCGTATACTCCAACATCGGCAGATCATTCGTCGAATCACCGAACCCCATCGTATATTTCCTGTCGACTCCCAGATGCTTCAGAACAAACTCTATCCCGGTAGCCTTCGAAAACCCCTTCGGCACTATCTCATAGAACGTCGGATCTCTCTCGATAAAATCAAATCTGTCTTCGTATTTTTTCTTGAAACCGTCCATATCCCCGGTCTCATCGTACCACAGTGCCATCTTGTCGAAGTCAAGTACCTCAGCATCCAAAAACTCTATCCGACCCGCCTCGAACTCCGGCGAGACCTTTTTGCCGAGATCACGTTTGGGTCTGGGCGTCTTGAAAAACCCAACGACAGTAGGCATCCACGGCTCTCTGTGAAAATACGAGTGCGCACTCCCCTCAAGCACACCGTCGATATGATATTTTACAAGATCATCTGCGATCTCTCTCTTCAGATCCTCGGACAAGGTATGATGCAAAAGCTCCTCATCATGGTAGATGATATGCGTACCGCATCCACCGACGACTCCATCAAAACCGATATCAAGAATCTCTTTCGGCCAGATATCGCGGCATCTTCCGGTGCATATGAAACACTGATGCCCGGCCTTACGAAGAGATTTTATCGTTTCGATCGTACTTATCGGCACTACCTGTTCTTCGTTATCAAGTATCGTTCCGTCTATATCGAAAAATATCAAGTACTTTTCCACAAATAACTCCTTACGCGTCACCCTTTTTATACATATCAGGCATCTGCCTTCTCTCGCCTACATACATGTATGCGGGACGTATGATCTTGCCCTTGTTTGCGAGTTCCTCAAGCCTGTGTGCCGACCATCCGGAGA
Source organism: uncultured Lachnospiraceae bacterium (assembly GCA_947169235.1). Taxonomy (GTDB): domain Bacteria; phylum Bacillota; class Clostridia; order Lachnospirales; family Lachnospiraceae; genus Eubacterium_F. The sequence continues at coordinate 5,098 of CAMVOY010000063.1, forward strand.
TACGGGCTATCGCAAATATAGGTGTAAAGAGTTCCTTAGGTATATCAAGCATCTTATACACAAATCCGGAATACATATCGACGTTTGCGCATACCGGCTTTCTGCCCGGGTGTGCCTGCATGATCATATCTTTAGAAAGTCTCTCAACACGATCATAGAGAGCGAACTCTTCCTCCATGCCCTTTTCCTTGGCAAGCTTCTCCGCCATACCCTTTAACAGAACCTCTCTGGGATCGGACAGAGTATATACCGCATGTCCCATTCCGTAGATCAATCCTGTCTTATCAAATGCTTCCTTCTTCATGATCCTGTGCAGATAATCCTCAACACCTGAATCAGTTTTCCAGTCGCAGTTTTCCTTAAGATCATCAAACATCCTCTGAACCCTTAAGTTCGCACCACCGTGACGCGGTCCCTTAAGTGAAGCTATGGAAGCAGATATCGCAGAATAAGTGTCAGTTCCCGAACTCGTCACGACATGATCCGTAAATGTGGAATTGTTACCACCACCGTGATCTGCATGTACCACCAACGCCAGATCAAGAACCGATGCCTCCAACTCGGTAAACTTCCCGTCAGGTCTGATCATCCTGAGAATATTCTCGGCTGTCGAATGATCCTTCATGGGTTGTCTTATGATCAGATCCGCATCCATCGCATAGTGCCTGAACGCGTGATAAGCGTAAACAGCGATCATAGGCATTTTTGCGATCAGCTGCAGCGACTGTCTGAGAACATTTGGCAGAGAGATATCATCCGGAGCTTCATCATATGAATACAAAGTGAGCACACTCTTTTGAAGCGCATTCATTATGTTCTCACTGGGTGCCTTCATGATGACGTCCCTGACAAAAGATCCCGAAAGCTCTCTCAGAGAAGCTAATATATTCAAAAATCCCGCGAACTCCTGCTCCTCCGGGATCTCCCCGAAGAGCAAAAGATAGCTTGCTTTTTCAAAATTATAACGCTCGTTGGCGGCATTTTTCAGAAGCTCATACACATCATAACCACGATAGTGCAAAAGTCCCTCGCACGGCACTCTCTCTCCGTCCTTGACAACGGATCCGATTACCTCTGCGATCTCCGTGAGTCCCGTCAGCACTCCTCGACCCGACGAGTCACGAAGTCCCTGCTTGACGTCATATTTGTTATACAGCTCCCTGTCGATGAGCTCGTGACTGTCCTGGATCGCCACCAGTCTGTCAAACTCCTCATTCAGCTCATCACCAAGAGCCATCATAGTCTGATTGTCCATTTTTTTCAATTTCCTCCCATGACACAAACTTCTATGATTATACTACATTTTTTAAAAAATAGCAAATAAGTATTGACAAAATGAAAAACCGGGTGTATTATGAACACATGAATAGTTGTTCATATGTTTGTTCGATATAACATTTTCAGAATCAAAAGGAGGAATCACCATGAAAAAGAAGTTCAAATTACAGGATCTCGATTGTGCGAACTGCGCAGCAAAAATGGAGGAAGCCATCAAAAAGATCGAAGGCATCAACGATGCATCGGTAAGCTTCATGACACAGAAGATGATGATCGATGCACCGGATGATCGTTTCGATGATATCGTCAGCGAGGCTATCAAGGTTATCGCTAAGGTTGAGCCTGATTGCGTCGTATTGGTATGATCAGTTACATAGTCGGACAGATATGTAGATCCTTGTCTCATTCTGATCCGAATGCTACGCATTCGAAAACGACATTCGACTGCGGACTACATCATCTGTCCTGAGAGAACGTACAAACTCATTGATATCGGAGGATACCCATGAATAAAAAACAAAGAAAGTGGTTAACCAGAATAATAATAGCGGGAGTTATCTTTATTGTTCTGTTTGTGCTTGAGCATTTGGGAATCCTTGAGAGCTTCTCCTGGTATATCCTACTTCCGATCTTTTTGGTACCTTATCTTATCATCGGGTATGACGTGTTACTAAGGGCCGCAAAAAATATCTCGCACGGGCGGGTTTTCGATGAAAACTTCCTCATGATGATAGCGACGTTCGGGGCATTTTTCGTACAGGAATATACTGAGGCTGTTGCTGTTATGCTCTTCTATCAGGTCGGCGAGCTGTTCCAGAACATCGCCGTAAATAAATCCCGTCAGTCGATCACCGCGATGATGGAGATCGTTCCGGAGTATGCCAACATAGAAGAAGACGGTCAGCTGACCCAGGTCGATCCCGATGATGTTGAAATCGGCACGATCATTACTATCCTTCCCGGAGAGAGGATCCCTCTTGATGGCGAGATCATAGAAGGCAGCTCTTTTATCGATACTGCCGCTCTCACCGGCGAGTCCGTTCCGCGTAAGGCCGATGTCGGCGACGCTGTCATAAGCGGTTGCGTGAACGGCTCGGGTACTCTTAAGGTGCGCACTACAACTGAGTTTGATGATTCGACTGTCTCAAGGATCCTTGAACTGGTGGAGAACGCTTCGTCGAAGAAAGCGCGTACCGAAAACTTCATTACCAGATTTGCAAAATACTATACTCCTGTTGTGACGATAGGCGCTGTTCTTCTTGCTGTGATCCCGCCGCTTGTAACCGGCAGTGACTGGATGATGTGGCTCGAGCGAGCATGTATCTTTCTAGTTATCTCCTGTCCATGCGCACTTGTTATCTCGGTTCCTTTGGGATTTTTCGGAGGTATCGGTGCCGCATCAAAGATCGGTGTACTGGTTAAGGGTTCTAACTTCCTTGAGCAGGCAGCAGAACTTAAAACAGTCGTTTTTGATAAGACGGGAACTCTTACCATGGGCAGCTTTTCCGTGACAAAGATTTACCCTGCCGGGGCCGAAGCTACCGTTCTCCCCAATTCCAAAGCGTCCGATAACGAAGCGGATACGGAGGCATTGACCGCTACCTCACTCGATGAATCTGCTCTTTTGCTTCTTCGCATAGCTGCACATGTCGAGGGATATTCTACACATCCGATAGCATCATCCATCCGACAGGCATACGAAACATATTCGGATTCTCAGATCGACTTAAATACAGTCGATGATGTGTCCGAGATTGCCGGCCGTGGCATCCGTGCGGGATTCGACTCAAAGACTATCCTCGCCGGAAACGAAAAACTCCTGAAAGAAGAAAACATAGACTTCACACCGTGTGAAGATATCGGTACTATCGTATATCTGGCAGATGCCGATCAGAAAAAATACCTCGGATGCCTCGTCATCTCCGACTCGGCTAAGCCGGGAGTTAATGATGATCTGTCGGCACTGAAGGCTTCAGGTGTTACTCAGACTGTGATGCTGACCGGCGATCACAGAAAGGTTGCTGAAGCTGTAGCAGCTGAGCTTGGTATCGACATGGTAAAGGCAGAGCTGCTTCCGCAGGACAAGGTATCTGCTGTAGAGTCCCTGCTTGATCCAAATGAAAAGTCTACTCTTGCTTTCGTCGGCGACGGTATAAACGACGCACCTGTACTCATGCGTGCCGATGTGGGTATCGCTATGGGAAGCATGGGAAGTGACGCAGCTATAGAGGCTGCAGATATCGTCATCATGGATGATAAGATTTCCAAGATAGCAAAGACGATCCGCATCGCCAGAAAAACGCTTCGGATCGTCCGTGAAAATATCGTATTTGCTTTAGCCGTAAAGTTCGCCATTCTGATACTCGGCGCGCTCGGTATCGCGAATATGTGGCTGGCAGTCTTCGCCGATGTCGGCGTCGCTGTGATCGCTATACTCAACTCTATGAGGATGCTAAAAAAACAGATGGCCGCATAGGCGGTCGGTTCTGATTTGAGTGCTCGGGGCTACGCTTGCGCCAGTTCCGAACGCAACACTGCATGGCACCAAAATACGGTGCCTACGCAGTGGCGTTCGCAAAAGGCCCCTCGCACTGCAAATCAAACCTGCCCTATCGCGACCTGTTTATTTTACGCATCCTACTATTTCATTTATTGAGGATAGCTTATTAGTTTCAGCATATCTTTGTAAGCCATCAATAATCTCTGTTGTAATCGTCGGGTGGTAGAAGTTCGCCGTACCGACGGATACCATGGTCGCTCCGGCCATCATAAGTTCGAGGGCATCATCAGTAGACTGCACGCCGCCCATGCCGATGATCGGAAGCTTCACCGCCTGCGCGACCTGATAAACCATGCGAACCGCGATTGGGTGCACAGCAGGTCCCGACATACCGCCGGTCTGATTTGCCAGCGCAAAAGTCTTCTTCCTAACATCGATCTTCATTCCCGTAAGCGTATTGATAAGCGACACACCGTCCGCGCCACCGGCCTCTACGGCACGTGCCATCTCGGTGATATCCGTCACATTCGGCGAGAGCTTCATCACAACAGGCTGAGCCGCCACCGCCTTAATCTTCTTGGTGATTGACTCTGCCATCTCAGGCTTCTGGCCGAAAGCGATCCCGCCCTCTTTAACATTTGGACAGGAGATGTTGATCTCGAGCATATCAACGTCACCCTTGACGTCATCCTCAGCGAGCCTTCTCACGACATTCAGATACTCTTCCTCGGAGTGCCCGCAAACATTCACGATCACTCTCGCATTATTCTTCTTCAAAAATGGCAAGTCTCTACTTAAAAATGTCTCGATACCCGGGTTCTGCAACCCGATCGCATTCAGCATCCCCGCCGGTGTCTCAACCACTCTCGGCGTTTGATTCCCCTCCCACGGATGATCGGCAACACCCTTCGTCGTCACCGCCCCCAGCTTACTCAGATCCACAAACTCACCATACTCCATCCCGGATCCAAAAGTCCCGGACGCAGTCGTTATCGGATTCTCAAAGGTGATTCCCGCAAACTCTACTCTCAAAAGATCGCTCATAAAACCACCTCCCCTGCCGGGAATACCGGCCCATCCTTGCATACACGCTTATTCTTCACCTGCGAATGATCATCCACCTCGGTCGACTCGCATACACATCCAAGGCACGCTCCGATCCCGCACGCCATCCTCTCCTCGAGAGACAGCCAAACCGGGATTCCGAACTGCTCACCATGGTTCTTCACGCCACGGAGCATAGGAGTCGGTCCGCACGCATATATCACATCACCCTGGACATCATTCTCATTCATGGCATCAATAACAGTTCCATGCGTACCACGCGAACCGTCATCGGTAGCCACTACCAAGTTGTCAGCCACCTCGTATAAGTCGTCAGACAGGAAGTCGTGCCTGTCTCTGTACCCGATCACGGCAGTAACATTAGCCGATGCGTCCAATTTTTTTATCGCATTTGCCACACAGAGCATGGGCGGAATACCTATTCCTCCACCGATAAGTATCACATTCTTCAGATTTTTATTCTCTTCAAGCGGAAAACCGTTCCCGAGAGGTCCCATAACTCTGACCTTACTTCCCGGTGTCATCAAAGACAGCTCAGCCGTCCCATACCCGACAACACGGTACACTAGTCTGAGTCTGCCACCCTCACCGTCAATCTCACATATACTGATCGGTCTCGGCAGCAAGTGTCCCCCATCATGCGGATAAAGCGAGACAAACTGCCCCGCTCTCGCTTCTTTTACTATTTCCTTCGCTTCGATCCAAATCGAGTACACGTCGGGTGCGAGTCTCGCCACCTCAAGTACACCACAATCCTTTACAGCCTTACCCATGTTTAAGCATCTCCTCTGATCGAAAAATCATCAAATCCTACTCTCTAATTATACACAAAAAGCCCCTGCTAAATCAAGGGCTTTTTTCGTCCAACACTTTCTTTTTTCGTCCAATTCTGCTCGCTCGTACCTGCGTTCAGATCGACATTTCCCACAGGCTTATAGTAGATCTGGCGCAGCTGGGTCACGAATCCGTTCGGATGATACGGCTTATCCACCGTACAAACGATATCACTGTATAGATTCATGCCTGATGAGTTCAGGCTTCGGAGAGGGTATCGTCGACCGTCTCGCCTTTTCGGGATCATGTTGCTATCGTTTTAATGAAACACTCCCTCTCAAATATTTCTGCTTCGTACTTTTGGGCTTATCCGGAATAGTCATTCATATCTCCAATCTCATCTGCAGATCCAACCAGCTTTTCTGCTCTGCCTCATGGATTACATCCCCGGGCTGACTGTTCCCGATCAGGAA
>CAMVOY010000064.1 GCA_947169235.1 uncultured Lachnospiraceae bacterium
ATGATAAGTCATATCTTATCGAGATGGATCTGCCGGGTTACTCAAAGAAGGATGTACAGGCTGAGTTGAAGGATGGTTACATGACCATCACGGCTGAAAAGAACAACCAGAATGAAGAAAAGAATACCGAAGGAAAGGTTATCCGCAGGGAGCGTTTCCAGGGCATATGCAGAAGAAGCTTCTATGTCGGAGAGGATGTCACTGAAAAGGATATCAAGGCAAAGTTCAAGGATGGAGTCCTGTGCCTCGAGGTGCCGAAGATTGAGAAGAAGCCTGAGGTGGAGACGAAGAAGTATATTGCCATCGAAGGTTAAACAAAATCGGGCAATTCGAGTGCATGGATTTTAATTCGAGCAATTCGAGTGCATATGTCTTAACTCGAGCAATTCGAGTGCATATCTGATCGGGCACGCTTGCGCTTTTTTCGAGAACGTAGCAGTGCATGACGCCAAAATACGGCGCCTACGCACTGACGTTCTCGACACATCCCGATCAGTGATATGCTTCTCGAATTGCTCGTTTTGTATTCCGAATGTGATGAGTAACATGCTTCTCGAATTGGTCTTTTAGAATTCTAACTTTAACAGATCTACGGCTATGCCTAATAGTACTCCTATGATATAGAGGTAGCCGACTATGGCGAGGTTCTGTTTTAAGTGCTTTCTGTTCAGGCGGAAGAGGACTAAAAGACCCACGCCGGCGCTGACCAAAAGGCCTGTGATCATAGGACCGGCTCCGATGACGCCATCTAAGTAGAGCTCGGTGATAACGACTGATGCCGCACAGTTTGGGATGAGTCCTACCAGTCCGGCGATCAGTTCTCCGACAACAGGGATGCCGGTAAATATTCCGGAGATGGTTTCTTCGCCGACTCCCTCAACTATTCCTCCGATTATCAGACTGAATATAAATATAAACAGAGTTATCTGCAGAGTGTGGAAGATGGCGGATTTGAATATTCCTTCCTCACATTTGCAATGCTCGTTCTCGCAGACATCATGAACCGCATGAGGGTTCGTGATATTTTTATATCTGAGAGGTCGTTTCATCATGCCATGGTAAACGAGATCCAAAAGGAATCCGAATACGATACCCATCACAGCCTTTGTCGCAAGGATCTTTATCATGGTGGGTATCGGAACCTGCTCGGAGATGAAGATAGGCAGCATCTCGTCAGAGGTTGATAAAAATACCGCGATAAGCGTTCCGGCTGTGATCATGCCGCCTGAAAAAAGGCTGGATGCTGCGGCTGAGAATCCGCATTGCGGAGCCGCGCCGACGAGACCACCGATCAGAGGGCCGAGTCGTCCTGCTTTGAGGACGGCAGACTGGCTTTTGGTCTCCATTCTGTGCTCAAACCACTCCATCAGAAGATAGGTTACAAACAGAAACGGGATCAGCTTAAGTGTATCGATGCCTGCGTCCAGAAGTACATCACATATTGTTTCCCACATTTTTTTCTCCTCTCGTGTACGAAAATACGGGATATTTTTGAGTCACCTGAAATAGTACATTTATACATATGAACATATGCTCAATATTTTCTACGCATGTAGTATAACCATGGATGAAATTATAACTCAATAGGCTTTTGTTGTCAAGCGAAACCTTGTGATTCATGATTTGGGAGTTCTTTACACTTCGTTTTCCAATAATCCGCTTTTATGTACTAATGCTTGACATAATACGTGGTTTATTATATAATTCTGTTTTAGTGCACAAGCACATATAAATATAAGAAAAGACTTATCACAGAAAGGCTGCCGTATCATGGGGACGGCACCCTCGAAAAATGGAGGAAAAGCCTATGAAATACCATATTGCCGTGATTCCGGGCGACGGGATCGGACCTGAGATCGTCAGAGAGGCGAAAAAGGTTCTGGACAAGATAGGAACGGTCTACGGACACGAGTTTGAGTACGAGGAGCTCTATATGGGCGGTTGTTCGATCGACAAGTTCGGAGATCCTTTGACGGATGAGACGCTGGAGCGCGCAAAGGCTGCCGATGCAGTTCTACTCGGTGCAGTAGGCGGAAGGGTCGGAGTGGACAGCTGGTATGAGCTTCCGCCGGAAAAGCGACCTGAGGCAGGTCTTTTGAAGATACGTAAAGGTCTGGGGCTTTTTTGCAACCTCCGTCCCGCGATCCTTTTTGAGGAGCTCGCAGGCGCATGTCCTCTGAAGGATGACAGATCAAAGGGCGGATTTGACTATGTGATCGTGAGAGAGCTCACCGGAGGGCTTTACTTCGGTGACAGATATACAAAAGAGGTAAACGGCGAGATGACTGCAGCCGATACCTGCATCTACGCTGAATCAGAGATCAGACGTATCGCAAAGAAGGCCTTCGAGATCGCAATGAAGCGAGACAAAAAGGTTTGCAGCGTCGACAAGGCAAACGTGCTCGATACCTCCCGCCTGTGGCGTAAGGTGGTGGCAGATGTCGCAAAGGACTATCCGGATGTTGAGCTCAGCGATATGCTCGTAGATGCATGCGCAATGGAGTTAGTCAGTGATCCGAAGCAGTTCGACGTCGTAGTGACTGAGAACATGTTCGGTGATATCCTCTCGGATGAGGCATCGATGACAACGGGCTCTCTCGGAATGCTCCCGTCAGCATCACTCGCTGAGGGTACATTCGGTCTTTACGAGCCGAGCCACGGATCAGCTCCTGACATAGCAGGACAGGACAAAGCTAATCCGATCGCAACTATCCTTTCAGTCGCTATGATGCTTCGTTACTCATTCGATCTGCAAAAGGAAGCTGATGCTATCGAAGCCGCAGTCAAAACTGTTTTAAAAGATGGTTATCGTACAGGTGATATCATGAGTGACGGCATGAAAAAGGTTGGCTGCATCGAAATGGGCGATATCATCACATCAAATATAAAATAAAATCTAGAGCAGAAATCACGCTAGGAAGATTCGATTTCCTCTGTGAGGAGACTGTCTGAAACGTCACTGCGTAGCCGAGGTTAGGAAACTCGAAGAGTTTCCTTCGAGGCATGCAGTGCTACGTTTCAGAAGGGCGAAAGCGGATCTCCGATCAGAGAAATCAGAATCTTCCGTATAGTGATTTCGGAAGGAGGATATCATGAATAGTGATTCAGTAAAACAGGGCATGGCCACAGCGCCTCAGAGAAGTCTGTTTAATGCACTCGGAATGACCAAAGAGGAACTTGACCGTCCGCTCGTCGGCATCGTCAGCTCCTACAACGAGATCGTACCGGGTCATATGAACCTTGATAAAATAACTGAAGCCGTTAAACAGGGAGTCGCCATGGCCGGCGGAACTCCGATCGTTTTTCCGGCTATCGCGGTCTGTGACGGAATAGCCATGGGTCACGTCGGGATGAAATACTCGCTCGTAACCCGTGACCTCATCGCCGATTCTACCGAGTGTATGGCGAGAGCACATGCTTTTGATGCACTCGTGATGATACCTAACTGTGATAAAAATGTACCGGGACTTCTCATGGCGGCAGCCAGAGTAAATGTTCCGACTGTATTTGTGAGCGGCGGACCTATGCTTGCCGGTCATGTTCAGGGTAAGCGTACATCACTCTCAAGTATGTTTGAGGCGGTGGGCGCACATGCGGCAGGAAAGATGACCGAGGAGCAGGTTGATGATTTCGTACAGCATGCCTGTCCGACATGCGGATCCTGCTCGGGTATGTATACCGCAAACTCCATGAACTGCCTGACTGAGGCTATAGGAATGGGACTCAGAGGAAACGGAACCATCCCGGCAGTATACTCAGACAGGATCAAGCTTGCAAAGCATGCAGGTATGGCGGTCATGGATCTTTACAGAAAAAATATCCGCCCGCGTGACATCATGACAGAGAAGGCATTCATGAACGCCATGACAGTTGATATGGCGCTCGGATGCTCGACAAATACCATGCTTCATCTGCCGGCTATCGCACATGAGGCAGGAGTAAAGCTTAACCTGGATATCGCAAATGATATCTCCGCAAAGACACCTAACCTTTGTCACCTCGCTCCTGCGGGACATACCTACATGGAGCAGCTCAACGAGGCAGGCGGTGTGTACGCCGTTATGAACGAGCTTGACAAGAAGGGGCTTTTGAATACGGACTGCATGACCGCAACAGGTCATACTGTAAAGGAAAATATAGCAAATGCGATCAACCTCGACCCTGAGGTTATCCGTCCGATCGACAATCCGTACTCTGAGACGGGCGGTATCGCAGTACTCAAAGGAAATATCGCACCTGATGGTGGCGTAGTAAAGCGTTCCGCAGTAGTACCTGAGATGATGGTACACGAGGGCCCGGCAAGAGTCTTCGATTGTGAGGAAGATGCTATCTCAGCTATTAAGGGCGGAAAGATAGTAGAAGGTGATGTGGTAGTTATCCGCTATGAGGGACCGAAGGGTGGCCCGGGAATGAGAGAGATGCTGAACCCGACATCCGCTATCGCAGGTATGGGACTCGGCTCCAGCGTTGCTCTGATCACGGATGGACGATTCTCAGGTGCGAGCCGCGGTGCTTCCATCGGACATATCTCACCTGAGGCAGCGGTTGGCGGACCGATCGCTCTCATCGAGGAAGGCGATATCATAGCGATCGATATTCCGGCAAATACACTGAATGTCAAGGTATCGGATGAGGAACTCGAGAAGAGAAGAGCTGCATGGACGCCTCGTGAGCCTCGCGTGAAGGACGGATACCTCGCTCGTTACGCAAATATGGTAACGAGCGGAAGCGAAGGTGCTATACTCAAGTGATCAAATAGAAATACAGAAAAATGTGCAGACACGAGTTCTGTGTCGTGGCATTTTTATAAGGAGTAATAATAATGCAGTTAAACGGATCCCAGATCGTCATCGAGTGCCTGTTAGAACAGGGCGTGGATACGGTATTCGGTTATCCCGGTGGCGCGATCCTGAATATATATGATGAGCTGTATCGTTACAAACAGCAGATAAGACATGTGCTCACATCCCATGAACAGGGAGCGGCGCATGCGGCTGACGGATATGCGAGAGCGACGGGAAAGGTCGGAGTCTGTATGGCGACAAGCGGACCCGGAGCCATGAATCTGGTAACGGGAATCGGAACCGCCTATATGGATTCGGTGCCGATGGTGGCGATCACCGCAAACGTGACATTGTCACTGCTCGGAAAGGACAGCTTCCAGGAGGTCGATATCGCAGGCATAACGATGCCGATCACCAAACACAGCTTTATCGTAAAGGATGTAACTCAGCTTGCGGACTGTATCCGCAGAGCGTTCAAGATAGCGAAGACCGGAAGACCGGGTCCTGTGCTCGTAGATATTACGAAGGACGTGACGGCGGCTCTCACCGAGTTCTCACCGATGAAACCTGAGGATATACCCAGAAAATCCGAGGGGATCACGGATGATGCGATAGAAAAAGCAGTTGAGATGATACGCAAGTCCAAAAAGCCGATGATATTTGTCGGCGGAGGAGCCGTCATATCGGAGGCTGATGAGGAGCTTCGTGAGTTCGTTAAGAAGGTCGACGCGCCTGTCACCGATACGTTGATGGGCAAAGGTGCATTTGATGGGGATGATCCTCACTATACCGGAATGCTCGGTATGCATGGAACCAAGACGTCAAATCTGTGTGTTACGGAATGTGATCTTTTGATCGCACTCGGAACCAGATTCTCAGACAGGGTACTGGGAGATGCGTCGAAGTTCGCACCGATGGCTGACAAGCTTCAGATAGACATCGATGAGGTTGAGATCGATAAAAATATCCTCGTTGATCATGCAGTGATAGGAGACTTAAAGGTCTGTCTGCAGAGGTTGAATGAAAAGCTTGATGATCAGTATCATAAAGAGTGGATGGATAAGGTGTTCGCGCGCAAGGAAGCGCTCCCGATGACCTATCCTGATGAGGGGCTCTCAGGACCGTATGTGGTCGAGAGATTCTCCGAGATACTGGGAGCGGATGCTATCATAGCGACGGACGTCGGACAGCATCAGATGTGGGCGGCGCAGTTTTATAAGTACCGCAAACCGCGTCATCTGCTGACATCAGGCGGTATGGGTACCATGGGTTACGGACTCGGGGCTGCCATAGGAGCGAAGGTCGGATGTCCTGATAACGTAGTGGTAAACTTCGCGGGGGATGGCTGTTTCAGAATGAATATGAATGAGATGGCCACAGCGACACGCTATGACATACCGATAATCGAGGTTGTGTTTAATAATCATGCACTTGGGATGGTCAGACAGTGGCAGACATTGTTCTACAACAAGCATTATTCCCAGACAGTGCTTGAGGATAAAGTAGACTACTGTAAAGTAGCCGAGGCGATGGGGGCCAGAGCCATCCGCGTCACAAAAAGAGAAGAGCTTGACGATGCCATAAGGCTTGCAGCCGATGGTACGGCGCCGACACTGATCGAGGTTCTGATAGATCAGGATGAAAAGGTATGGCCTATGGTCGCACCCGGAAAGCCGATAGACAGCTCGTTCGATGAAAATGATCTTAAGAAAGAAAAAGAAAACCATTAAGGAAAGGTAGGAGAGAAAAATGGGTAGAGTGTACAACTTTTCAGCAGGTCCGGCCGTATTGCCGGAGGAGGTTCTGAAGGAAGCAGCAGCGGAGATGCTTGATTATCAGGGATCAGGCATGTCTGTTATGGAGATGAGCCATCGTTCAAAAGTTTACGATGATATCATCAAGGCCGCTGAGGCTGATCTTCGTGAGCTTATGGGAATCCCTGAGAATTACGAGGTGCTCTTTTTACAGGGAGGTGCCTGGACACAGTTCTCAGCTATTCCGATGAATCTGATGAAAAACGGAGTTGCAGACTATATCGTAACAGGACAGTGGGCGAAGAAGGCATGGCAGGAGGCTCAGAAATACGGTAAAGCCGTAAAGGTTGCTTCCTCTGAAGATGAGACCTTCTCATATATTCCGGATTGTTCAGATCTGCCGATCGATGACGATGCAGATTATGTATATATTTGTGAGAATAATACGATTTATGGAACAAAGTTCTGGAATCTGCCAAATACCAAAGGAAAAGATCTTGTAGCTGATGTTTCTTCATGCTTCCTTTCGGAGCCTGTAGATGTAAATAAGTATGCTGTTATCTACGGTGGTGTACAGAAGAACATCGGACCTGCAGGTGTTACGATCGTTATAATCAGAAAGGATCTGATCCGTGATGATCTCGCTGAGTATGTTCCGACCATGCTGAAGTACAAGACTCAGGCAGATGCAGGATCACTTTTCAACACTCCGCCGTGCTATGGTATCTATATCTGTGGCAAGGTATTTAAGTGGTTAAAGGCTAACGGTGGCCTTTCAGCCATGAAGACCAGAAATGAAGAGAAGGCAAAGATCCTCTATGACTTCCTCGATCAGTCTGATATGTTCAAGGGTACCGTTCGCAAAGAAGACAGATCACTTATGAATGTTCCGTTCATCACAGGAAACGATGAGCTGGATGCCAAGTTCGTTGCAGAGTCAAAGGCAGCAGGACTTGAGAACCTCAAGGGACACCGTTCAGTAGGCGGTATGCGCGCAAGTATCTATAACGCTATGCCGAAGGCAGGCGTCGAGAAGCTTGTCGAATTCATGACGGAATTTGAGAAAAACAACAAATAAAATAAACGGTGCGGCTTTTTTTCGTGAAACGTCCATCCCGTAAATACTATAGAAAGTAGGTTATATGAAATGAGTGTTAAAGTTAAATGCTTGAATCCGATCGCTGAGTGCGGTTTGGAAATGTTGCCCGACGATTATGAGATCACAGAGGATATGAATGAGGCTACCGCAGTGCTTGTAAGATCAGCGGTAATGCATGATATGGATTTGCCGGATAGTCTGTTGGCCGTAGCAAGAGCAGGCGCCGGAGTGAACAACATCCCTCTTGAAAAATGTGCTGAGCAGGGTGTGGTAGTATTCAATACTCCGGGTGCTAATGCAAACGGAGTCAAGGAGCTGACGATCGCTGCGCTTCTTCTGTCAGCACGTGATATCGCAGGCGGTATCAGATGGTGCAAGGACAATAAGGATGATCCGGATATCGCAAAGTCTGCCGAAAAGGCAAAGAAGTCGTTTGCAGGTACTGAGATCAAAGGAAAGAAGCTTGGTATCATCGGCCTCGGTGCTATCGGTGTTATCGTGGCTAATGCAGCTAACCGTCTCGGTATGGATGTATACGGATGTGATCCTTACATCTCCATAGAAAACGCCGTAAACATGACCAGAGACGTGACTATGGTTAAGTCAAACGAAGAGCTTTATGAGATCTGTGATTATATCACTATCCATGTGCCGCTTCTGGATGCGACCAAGGGCATGCTCAATAAGGAAGCATTTGACAAGATGAAAGACGGAGTGGTTATCCTGAATCTCTCACGTGATACTCTGGTAAATGAGGAGGATATGAAGGCTGCACTTGAGAGCGGCAAGGTAGGTCACTACTTCGTTGACTTCCCGAACCCGACTACGGTGAACCTTCCAAATACAACAGTCACTCCGCATCTCGGCGCATCTACTCAGGAGTCTGAAGACAACTGTGCAAAGATGGCTGCACGCGAGATCAGAGATTTTATCGACAACGGAAACATCAAGAACTCAGTCAACTATCCGGATACTGATGCAGGCATCTGCCAGACAGAGGGACGTATCACCATCCTTCACAAAAATCTTCCGAAGATGCTGACTCAGTTCACAAATGTATTTGCGAAGGACGATGTAAACATCGAGAACATGTGGAACAAATCAAAGGGAAGCTTTGCATACTCGATCCTGGATGTATGCTCACCGATCTCAGATCAGGTGGTAAAGGATCTCGAGGCTATTCCTGAGGTTATACGAGTACGTACGATAAAGTAACGAAAAGGCAAGTGTAATAGTCATTATGAACAGAGATGAGATAAAGAAGTATCTTGCTAACGAATCAGCTCAGGGGATCCTCCCGGGGCTTGACAGAATACGTGAGTTGTGCCGGCGATTGGGTAATCCGCAGGAGGATCTTAAGATCATCCATATCGCCGGGACAAACGGAAAAGGATCGACGGGTGCATATCTTTCGTCGATCCTTTCGTGCGTCTATAATAAGGTGGGATGGTATGTTTCGCCCGCCGTTATCGACGAAAAAGAAGAGATACTGATCATAAAAAAAGACAGTTATAATTCGTTTGATCAGAATAAAAAAACAACTGAATTGTATCAGAGTTTTTATCTGTCTGATGATGTGTATGAGGAGTCCATGACGGAGGTTATCGAGGCGGCGGAAGCCATGGTACAGGACGGCTTCGAGAGCCCCTCCGTATATGAGATAAAGACCGCCGGAGCATTTTTAGTATTCAAAAAAGAAGGCGTGGATGTTGCTTTGGTAGAGGTAGGAATGGGAGGCAGAGGAGACGCTACTAATGTTGTAAGTAAGTCACTGCTTTCCGTGATCACTCCGATCAGCATGGATCATATGCAGTATCTGGGAGGCTCCATATCCATGATCGCAGGTGAGAAGGCCGGTATCATAAAAGAAGGCGGAAGAGCTGTTACCTATCAGCCCGGTGTAAAGCTGGAGTCCGGCGGAGGCACTCGTGCCGACAAACGAAAGCAGCGTATCAGAGACAGGATCATAGCCACGCTTCGTGAAGAGGTGACCGTCAAGGAGGCAGGACTTTTTATGGTCGATGCAGGCGCACTTTCTGTTGAGAGCATGGACCTTAGTAAGACAGTTTTCACTTACAAAAAAGAGAGTTATAATACACGCATGTTAGGTGTGTATCAGCCCTGGAATGCGGCTCTTGCTATCGAGAGTGCGATAAGACTTGATATACAACCTGATATAATTAAAAAGGGAATAGAGACTGCAGTCTGGCCGGCGAGATTTGATGTGATCTGTAAGGATCCGCTTACGATCTATGACGGGGCTCACAACCCGGACGGAGCAATGGCTCTTAACAAGAGTTTGAAGGAGCTCGTCCCCGGCAAAAAGATATACGGTATCATGGGAGTGTTTAAGGATAAAGCTGTTGATGAGATCATCCGAATCGTACTCCCATATCTGACTGATGTGACTACGGTGAAGGCTCCGGGAGAGAGAGGTGTGGATGCCGAAGAGCTTAAGGAGGCATTCAGAAAGATTAATCCCTGGGTCACAGTAGAGGCTATGGGTGATGATATTGCAAAAGCCGTAAAAGCTGTTCAAACAAGAGCAAAAGAAGACGGGGCATGCGTGGTTATTTTCGGAAGCCTGTCGATGGCAAAGGATATCTACTAAAGCCCGAAAACTGCTTGTCAGAGATGCCCGGATATGTTATAGTAAAAGGTGGCTTTTAAGCCGTTTTATAAAGAGAATCGGTGCCTGATATTTTTGGGATGGCGCCGGAGAAAGAGAAGATTATCAAATGGAAATGCAAATGGAGTTCGTGCGACAGATGCCGTCGCCACAGGAGATCAAAGAGAAGTTCCCGCTGTCGGAAAAGATAGCAAATATCAAAGAAAAAAGAGACGAGGAGATCAAGGGTATTTTTGAGAGCAAGGATGACAGATTCCTGCTCATCATCGGTCCGTGCTCTGCGGATAATGAAGATGCTGTCCTTGACTATATGCATCGCCTCGCAAAGGTGAATGAAAAAGTTGCCGACAAGC
>CAMVOY010000065.1 GCA_947169235.1 uncultured Lachnospiraceae bacterium
TTAGTTTTTCTGCTCGTTTAGTCGGAAAAGTTTCTCCCTGCCCTGTCGGGCAGGAGGCCTGGAAGCAGAGGCCGTTCCGACTTTTTTAGTTTTTCTGCTCGTTTAGTCGGAAAAGTTTCTCCCTGCCCTGTCGGGCAGGATGCCTGGAAGCAGAGGTCGTTCCGACTTTTCTGTGAGTTTCGCTCGTTTAGTCGGAACTGTCTCTGCTTCCACCTCATCAGGCGCAGGCCGGAGGCGACGATTGTTCCGACTTTTCTGTGATTTCTGCTCGTTTAGTCGGAACGGCCTCTGCTTCCACCTCCTCCCGGCCCCCGGCATCTGCATAACAAAGGCCCGCCTGACGGCGGGCCTTCTTACTAAAGAACACAATTAATCACTTTCTAACACAAACAGCTACTCACCCTCTATAGAGCACAGCTACTTACTCTCTGTAGAGCACAACTACTCACTCTCTACTACTCTATCCCCAGCAGTTTCTCTACGCTGACGATCCTTACGCACAGTGTGAACAGCTCCGCTGCCACCTTCAGATCCTCAAGAGGCGGATACGTCGGTGCCACACGGATATTCGAATCTTTCGGGTCATCATGGTAAGGCCAGGTTGCGCCCGCCTCAGTCATCTTCACGCCGGCCTTCATAGCCAGATGGACTGTCTTCTTTGCGCAGCCATCCATCGTCTCAAAGCTGATGAAATAGCCACCCATCGGATGCGTCCACTCACCGATACCAAGTCCTGCCAGATTCTTTTCAAATATGCTCTCTACGGCCTCAAACTTCGGTCTGATCACGGATGCATGCTTTCTCATGTGAGCGACCATGCCCGCGATATCTCCGAAGAATCTCACGTGACGAAGCTGGTTTACCTTGTCGTGACCGATAGTCTGATTCTTTAGCTGCTTCTTTATATCCTCAAGGTTGTTAAGCGATGTAGCAAGTGAAGCGATACCACTCCCCGGGAAAGTGATCTTTGAAGTGGATGCGAACTTGTAAACCATATCCGGATTACCTGCTTTTTTACACTCCATCAGAATCTCCGGGATATAGTCCTGGTCGTGATCATACAGATGATGGATACCGTAAGCATTGTCCCAGAAAATACGGAAATCAGGCGCTTTGGGCTTTAGGTGTGCGAAACGGTAAACGGTCTCATCAGAGTACGAGTAACCCTGCGGGTTTGAATACTTCGGCACACACCAGATACCCTTTATCGAATCATCCTTTGAAACAAGCTCCTCAACCATATCCATATCAGGGCCGGTCTCGCTCATCGGAACCGGGATCATCTCGATACCAAAATACTCTGTGATCGCGAAGTGTCTGTCGTATCCCGGTGAAGGACACAAAAACTTAACCTTGTCAAGCTTGCACCACGGAGTGTTGCCCATGATCCCGTGAGTCATGGCACGTGACACGGTGTCATACATTACGTTAAGTGAAGAGTTCCCGTAGATGATGATATTGTCAGGATTGTTCTCCATCATATCACCGATCAGCTGCTTCGCCTCAGCGATACCATCGAGCACCCCGTAGTTACGGCAGTCCGTACCATCATCACAGCTCAAATCCACTTGCGAGTTCAAAACATCCATCATTCCCATAGACAGATCCAGCTGTTCACGGCACGGCTTTCCACGGCTCATGTCCAGATGCAGATCCATCCTCTCATAGGTCTCAAACTCCATTTTCAAGGCGGCCAGCTCGCTTCTGAGCTCCTCTTTGTCCATTTCGGTATAAGCTTTCATCTCTATTCTCCTTTACTTCTATATTCTGAAAAATACCAAGCACTGCTTATCAGCAGATTATACTTTAACATGTCAGTAATCTATACTCTTCCAAATGACAGCCGAGTTGCGGCTCAGATGTATCCTCACACGTCCGTCCGTAACTCTCTGCGTCTCAGTCTGCAGCGTATACCCGCCTGAGTCGGTGTAGATCATGCGAACGATATTCGTTCCGTCCTCCATGCCCAGTCGCCATGCGTCGACCTCGACATCATTATCCGAACCCTCAACCTGAACCATGATTATCGCACTTTCTCTTCCGTCTGTCCTTCCGAAGCCAATCACTCCGGGTTCGCTGTATAAGTAGATCAGAGATCCTGTTTTAAACATCTGATAGTCTCGATGGATACGTATCGCCTCCTTGCAGAAGCGTATCAGATCGGTATCCTCGTGATGCCACGGATAAGTCCTTCTGCTATCCGGATCGGTCCATCCGCAGAGTCCTGCCTCATCACCATAGTAGATGGTAGGCGCTCCGCCCCAACCCATCTGTAATATCACTGCCTGCCTGAATATCTCAGGATGGATTCCCTGTTCCGCCATCATCGGTCCGGAAAAAGCAGTTCGACCCACAGTGAAGTTTGTCCTTGTCATAAATCTCGAATGATCGTGATTTGACAGCTCGTTCATAGCCGCCTGCAAAGAATGCAAAGGCATCCTTGCACAGTTGTTTGTCATAGCAGCGTAGAATGCATTCTGATTTCCTCTCAGCTCCGGCTTTGACACATCGGAATGCTTGTCCATACCGGTAAGGAACCATGTGACAGGCTCCATAAAAGCGTCATAATTCATCACGGTATCCCACTGCGATCCATCAAGCCACCTCGAAGGATCACCATAATGCTCCGCGAGTATTATCGCATCAGGATTTGCCGTTTTGACAGCCTTTCTGAAGTCCTTCCAGAATTTGTGGTTGAACTCCTCCGAGTTTCCGAGATCCGCTGCCACATCGAGGCGCCACCCGTCAACATTATACGGCGGCGAAACCCACTTGGCCGCAACTCTGAGGATATACTGATACAGCTTCGTCGATCCTTCGTAATTCAGTTTGGGCAGGGTATCGTTCCCCCACCATGCATCATAATAATTATTGTTCGGCCACTCACCACCATCGTGGAACTTGAAAAATGTGTGATACGCACTTTTTTCAGTCTCATATGCACCCGGCTCATATCCGCCGGCCTTGTAGTATATCTTTTCCCTGTCAAGCCATTTATTAAATGACCCGCAGTGGTTGAAAACTCCATCAAGGATAACCTTCATACCACGTTTATGAACCTCATCCATAAAGCGCGCGAAATAGGCGTTTGACGCCTCAAGGTTTCCAAAATCAGCCACACGCTGGATGTACTTCGACGCGTGCGCGTTATTATTATCATCGTCGTCAAGCGGCTCTCCACCGTCTCTTGTGATCACGGTAAAATGCGGATCTATATAATCATAATCCTGCGTGTCGTATTTGTGGTTCGACGGCGAAACGAATATCGGATTTAAATACAGCACCTCAACACCGAGGTCCTGCAGATAGTCGAGACGCTTCAGAACGCCCGCCAGATCACCTCCGTAAAAATTGCGAACATCCATGGACGCCGGGTACTCTCTCCAGTTATCGACGTGATGCACGTGCTCGCCAATGTAGGTGTACTCGTTGCTGACAACGTCGTTGTCCTTGTCACCGTTCGAGAAACGATCGACAAATATCTGATACATAACGGCACCCTTGGCCCATTTCGGTATATGGAATCCCGGGAATATCGAAAAATTGAAATACGGATCGATCCCGTCCACATCTCCGCGCCTGTTAAAATAGACCGTCTGTGTGCCCTTGTTTATCTTGAAAAAATACGTGACCATCCTGTCTTCCAAAGAAAGTGATGTCTCGTAAAAATCAAAGCGGGATGTGGTCATCTCCGGGGCTTTTTTCATGGGATAGTTAACACTATCCGCGACCAGGATCACCTCGTCGACATCATCGCGTCCTACTCTCACACGTATCCTGACCGTAGAAGCGCCGTATTATCCGAAAAAATAGCAAGCCGGTCGATAGGAGTATCATCCTTTTTCGGGGTCTCCAAGCGCGCCTCCGGCAAGTCTACCTTCGGTTCCTCTATATGTTCGTTTTTATCTTCTGCCTTGTCATTCTTCATGGTAAAAGGCATTTGATATCTTTCGTACATATATCCTCCCGCCAAAAGAAAGCATCAATCTGCTTGTGCAGCCGGCTCCTCAAACAAAGACTCGAACTCCTCTTTTCCGATACGCTCCTTCTCTATCAGCCTCTCAGCGATAGTGTGAAGAAGGTCAAAGTTTTCACGCAGAATGCGTGTCGCCTTTTCATAACAGCTGTCAATGATACGCTTAACCTCACGGTCTATGATCTCTGATGTGCCCTCACTGAAGTTCTTGGTATGCGCGATATCACGGCCGAGGAACACCTCGTCACCTGATGTCTGGTAGTTGATCATACCCAGCTCATCCGAGAATCCATACTTCGTTACCATGTCTCTGGCAGCCTCAGTCGCCTGATGGATATCCATCGAAGCTCCCGTAGTCACATCGTCGAACACGAGACTCTCCGCGATACGTCCTCCCAAAGAAACCGTTATGTTCTGAAGCATACGCCCCTTCGTCATATACATCTCATCCTTCTCAGGAAGCGGCATCGTATATCCACCCGCACCCTGTCCTGTCGGGATGACGGAAACCGCATACACCGGTCCCACATCAGGAAGCACATGGAACAGTATCGCATGTCCCGCTTCGTGGAAAGCCGTGATCCTTTTGTCCTTGTCGGATATGATACGACTCTTTTTCTCTGTACCTATACCGACCTTGATAAAGGACTTCTTTATATCCTCTTCCGTGATGAACGCTCTCTCATCGCGAGCCGCGCAGATGGCGGACTCGTTCATCAGGTTCTCAAGATCAGCTCCGGTAAAGCCTGCCGTTGTACGCGCGATCTCGTCGAGATCCACGTTATCAGCAAGCGGTTTATTTTTCGCATGTACACGTAGGATCTCCTCACGTCCTCTGACATCAGGCACTCCCACATAGATACGTCTGTCAAAACGTCCCGGTCTCAGGATAGCCGGGTCAAGTATATCAACACGGTTTGTGGCGGCCATCACGATGATACCCTCGTTTTCGCCAAATCCGTCCATCTCCACGAGCATCTGATTGAGTGTCTGCTCACGCTCGTCATGGCCTCCGCCGAGACCCGAACCGCGTCGTCTGGCCACCGCATCGATCTCGTCGATGAAAACTATACACGGCGCATTTTTCTTCGCGGATTCAAAAAGGTCTCTGACTCGGGAAGCTCCGACACCGACGAACATCTCTACGAAATCGGAACCTGAGATACTGAAAAATGGCACACCGGCCTCTCCTGCCACACTCTTAGCGAGGAGCGTCTTACCTGTTCCCGGAGGGCCCACGAGGATGATACCCTTCGGTATACGCGCTCCGAGTTTTGTGTATTTGTCAGGGGCCGAAAGGAAATCCACGACCTCACTTAACTGTTCCTTTTCCTCATAAAGACCTGCTACATCAGCAAATGTCTTTTTCTTTTTGTCCTCCGGTGAGAACATCTTTGCGCGGCTCTTTCCAAAGTTCATCATGGAACCGCCACCACTGCCTCCTGCAGCTCCCTGACCGGAGAGCATGCTGAACAGAAGCAGTATCATGATAAAGCCGAACAGATACGGCAAAAGCTGCATATACCACGGAGTACGATCCACATCATCAACCAGGATGTTCTGCACTCCGGCAGCCCTGACGTCCTCAAGTGCCTTCTGAACGTCGGGCACGTACAGGGTCTGCTCACCTAACCCCTCACGCATAACAACGAGGCGTCCTGTCGGGACCTCCTCGTTTTGGCGAACGTATACATCTGTGACTCTTTTATCCTTCAGATCATCCTGAAACTGGGAATACGAATAAGACTCCTTATCTACCCCCCTGCTGTATAACGAGGTTCCTACCAGGATCGCGACCACCGCGATAACCAGGATCATAAACCCGTAACCTCTTGAACTCATGAAACCTAATCCTCCTTAAACTGTAATTCTCCGATGTATGTGAGATTGCGGTATTTCTGTGCATAATCAAGCCCGAATCCTACCGCAAAATAATCATCTATCTCAAAACCCACATATTTCAGAAATACGTCTGCTTCACGTTTACATTTTTTGTCAAGCAGCGTACATACATCAAGCGATGCCGGCTCACGCTTTTTAAGCATGTTTTCCACGTAAAAGAGCGTCCTCCCGCTATCTATGATGTCCTCAACCAAAAGAACATGCTTTCCGGCAATATTCTGCGTCAGATCCTGATTCAGCGTAATGACACCCTGACTTGTCATCCCATCGCCATAGCTCGAAAGACTCATAAAGTCTATAGTCACCGGCATGGTCAGATGCTTTGACAGTTCACACACAAAATACACTCCACCTTTCAAAACACAGGCAAGATGAAGCTTCATGCCCTCATAATCACGGTTGATCTCATCAGCCATCTCGCGTATCCTTTTCATGATGTCTTCTTCTTTGATACGCTCGACGATAGTCTCTCTCATCACAAATCCTTTCTAACAGGAACTCCTTTACCATCCCTGCTTATCCTTAGAACCCTCTTTGTCTCTCCGGTCACCTTGTAATACTCGCTCAGTCTGTCGGGCAGCGTCCAAACAACATGCGACCCGTCCGCGATGACCAGGCATTCGGCCCTCTTCTCCTTTGGTACCTTTGAATCGATATAGAACCGACTCAGTTTCTTCTTTGCACCCCTATCATCCAAAACAAAATAATCGCCTTCTGACGGATGTCTGAGCACAAGACCATTGTTTATTTTATCATAATCGATGTATTTCGTATAGTCTTTTTCTTCAGAAAAAGTGTTAATTTCTTCATTAAAAATGTCCGCATCGAACAATTCGGTGCTAAAGCACGTATCTTCGTCGGTTATCACGCTTTTTCCGACAGCAGATTTGCGCCCGATGACCAGACCGTCATAAGTCCTTTTGGCAAAGCATAACGCCGGCAGGTCGATCCGTCTGCCCGTCACGTCGCTCACAAGCAGATCCGTTAGCATCCTGTAGTGGTCTCTGGTCACATCCTTTCTGGCAGGGATCACCTTTTCGACCGCCATCCTCAGCCATTCTTCTCTTATCGCTCTGCTCTCACTTAAAAATGCCCCCCTGTCGATACTCACGAGTGGGCTGTCCTTATGCTCGCTATCACTCATGCAGTCTGATTTGTCAGCCAGCCTTTTAGCCTCATCGGATATGTACTTTCTCCATACCTCAACATCCTCAGCCGCTGCTGCGATATGAGAAACAGCCTGCGGATACAGCTCACCGATCAAAGGGATTAACTCTGAACGTATCCTGTTTCTCGTATGGTCAGGACAATTATTTGTAGAATCTTCCACAAATATTATATTTTTCTCCGATAAATATTCCAGTATCTCCTTCTTCGACGCGAACAGCATCGGCCTGATCCTGTTCCCCGATCTCGGTCTGATCCCGGACAGTCCGGTCGCGCCGGTCCCCCTGAACAGGTTCATAAGAACCGTCTCCGCCTGGTCATCTTTATGATGTGCGATAGCGATGGAGTCGGCATTTCTCTCCTCCAAAACCCTTTCGAGCTCACCGTATCTGAGAATCCTCGCGGCTTCCTCCAGAGTAAGTCCCTTTTTTTCGGCAAAACCCGGTGCATCCACCCTGCACACCACGCATTCCACGCCCTTTTCAGATGTGATGCCACAGGCAAACTCCTCGTCCCTGTCTGCCTCATCGCCCCTTATCCCGTGATGCACATGCACCGGAATCACCGTGATCTCGCGTTCCTGCGAGATGTCAGACAATAAATTAAAAAGGCAGACAGAATCTGATCCACCTGACAAACCGATAACTATGGTCTGTCCCGGCCGGATTAGTTTCTCTCTGTCAATATACTCTTTGAATCTTTCGGATAGATCCGCTTTTCTCACCTGTATTCTCCCGATATCACCCTTTTATAAAGTAACGCAGCGGACATCATTCGTTGTCCGCTGCTTTGAATATAATCTCATCATCATATGCGAGTCCGAACTTCTCGCGAGCCACATCCTCGATGTAGGCATCTGTTTTCATGTAGTCTGCCTTGCTTTGTATCTCCTCGCGTTGCTCCTCCAACTCTTTTTTCTTTGCCTCGAGCTCAGTCTGCTCGGCTGACAACTTCTCACAGTTGGCTGACAACGTTACTCCCTGAATCACCATGGTCGCAACAAATATAGCTGCAAGTATGGCCACAAGGTACAGGCTGGTGCGACGCCTGCGTTTTTTATTCGGTTTTTTCAAGACGTCACCCCCATTCCTTTCATAATTATAGGCAATTTTAACATAAAAGTCAAGGAAAAATCCGATATTTTGTTATATTTTACAATATTTTCTATAGATTTTTATACATTTCACCGGCCTCTTCTTTTTTTACGGTCTCCTGTACGGACAGAACCTCCACCCTGGTGCTCCTGTCACCGAAGGTGATCTCTATCACGTCGCCCGCTTTGACATCATAGGAAGCTTTGGCAACTTTGTCATTTACCATGACGCGTCCCGCGTCACAGGCTTCGTTGGCGATGGTGCGGCGCTTGATCAGACGCGACACCTTTAAGTATTTATCCAGACGCATATATAACCAACCCCCTAAAATACAGCGTGAGACCTGACGCGTCGACTCGGATTCCGACCGGGCCTGACGCGTTAACAGCAGAACCTGACGCGTCGACTCGGATTTCGACCGAGCCTGACGCGTTAACAGCAGAACCTGACGCGTCTACACGTGAGCAGAGCTCACGTGTCACGCGTCAGGTTCACCTGTATTTAAAAGAGCTCATCTGTATGCAAGCATACGATGAGCTCTTATTAAATACAGTCTCACGCTGTTAACGCGCTAATCATTTTTTATTGACAGCCTCTTTGAGTGCCTTACCAGCCTTGAACTTCGGTGCCTTTGAAGCAGCGATGTGCATCGGCTCCTTTGTAAGAGGGTTAACGCCGTCACGTGCAGCACGCTTAGCTACCTCGAATGTACCAAAGCCTACGAGCTGAACCTTGCCACCCTTCTTGAGCTCTTTGGTTACAGTTTCGATGAACGCCTTAAGAGCGCCCTCAGCATCCTTCTTTGTAAGGTCTGCCTGCTTTGCAATTGCATCAACTAATTCAGTCTTGTTCATTGTGATAGTCCTCCTCGACTTAAGAAATTTGATTTTATGCGTCGATCATATATGTAACATTTTTCAATTCTGTTACGTCCAGATCGACCCTGCATATATATTTATACGCCAATTTTCGCCTTTTGTCAAGGATTTTGTTAAGTTTTTTTAGGAAATATTTGCACTTTTTATATTTTTGTAATAAAATGATACTATCTTTTTAAAAATAAGGAGGTTTTTCCCATGAGTAACGCACCAAAACCCATTGCTGAGGGCAAAGTTCGAGAGATATATGACAACGGCGATTCGCTGATCATGGTCTGCACCGATCGCATCAGCTGTTTCGACGTGATCCTTCATAATGAAGTCAAAGATAAAGGACGTGTTTTAACGCAGATGTCAAAGTTCTGGTTTGATTTCACCTCTGATATCATGCCGAACCACATGATCTCAACCGATACGGCAGATATGCCGGAGGGATTCCGCACAGACCGCTTCGAGGGACGCTCCATGCTTTGCAAAAAGCTCACGATGCTGCCGATCGAGTGCATCGTCCGCGGATACATCACCGGTAGCGGCTGGGCCAGCTATCAGAAAAACGGTACGGTTTGCGGCATCACACTCCCTGAGGGCCTTAAGGAATCCGACAAGCTCCCCGAGCCTATCTACACACCTTCTACCAAGGCTGAGATCGGTGAGCATGACGAGAACATCTCATTCGAGCAGAGCATCGATCACCTGGAGAAGAGCTTCCCGGGAAAAGGCCGTGAGTATGCCGAGAAACTTCGCGACTATACGATCGCTCTTTATAAAAAATGCGCCGACTATGCCTATACAAAGGGCATTATCATAGCCGACACAAAGTTTGAGTTTGGTCTCGATGAGGCAGGCAACATCGTACTCGCTGACGAGATGCTGACACCTGATTCATCACGCTTCTGGCCGCTCGAAGGCTACGAGCCGGGACATGGACAGCCATCATATGACAAGCAGTTTGCGAGAGACTGGCTGAAAGCTAACGACGGCAACCATGACTGGACGCTGCCGCAGGATGTCCTTGACACCAGTGGCGAGCCCAAGATGGTGGCTCACGACTACCTCTATGCCATGGGCCAT
>CAMVOY010000066.1 GCA_947169235.1 uncultured Lachnospiraceae bacterium
TTCTACAACCTGCGTAAGGCTGTGCTCAATCCTACAAAAAAATTACTCTACCTTCGATACGTTCAGGAACATCCATCTCCGCCATCGCTATCATCTGACGATCTTCATTCTGCTCACGTGTCGAAACTCGGACATATCCATATCTATTCTTATCTGTTTTTTCATCCATAATCTGGGAACTCCTTTTTTCATTTCTTCAAAAAAACTTCTGCCATCCACTTAGCCATCCCATACCCACCCTCTCTTAACCGCCCTCTCTAAACGAAGCTCGGGTCACTTGCCAGATACGCATCATGTTCGACATGATGCCCGGTCAGGTGGCTTTCGCCCCCTGAAACCCCCAAATTGACTATTCTTATAGTACATCTGACAAAACATACGCCATTTTTGAGAAGATCTGACGTTTCGTATGATGTTTTTCCGAAGGTATGCCGTTTCGTATGATGTTTTTTCAATTCATTTTTTCATTTTTCCCGGACGTCATACGTTTCATACGCCATTTTTTTTAACATCTGACGTTTCGTATGACATTTTTTCAAATGTCTGCTGTTTTGTCTGACATGGAAGAAAGGTTACCTACAAAGTCTAAAAATATTATTATTTTCGACCTTAAAGGTAGCCTTTTCTTTTCATCCACAGAGTATAATTATCCTATATAGCGGATTTTTATCCGTCGAACAACAATCAGATTAATTCGGGAAGGAGTCTCTATGCAGGATCAGACGACATCACAACTGAATAAATATGAGTCGCTCGTGCTCTTGCATGATCTCTTGGAGCGTGCTAAACTATACAATGTGGATTTCGAGTTCTCAGACAACATGAGTATGAGAGAATATCGAACAAAACTTGAAAAGCACATCATAGAAGAGATTCACCCCTATCGGATCTATGACAACAGCAAAGTGGTGCCGGGCCAGTGGGCAACTTACCTGCCGGATCCATCCAATCCACGCGGAAGAAAGCCTCTTCGACGTAACAGCTACGAAAAGCTCTGCGATGCTCTGATTGAGTATTATACCGAACAGATGCACCTGAACATGGAGCTTTCCTATCTGTTCAATGAGTGGATTATCTTTCGTCGAGATGAAACTTCTGCCAAAAAGGCAAGCATCCGTAAGTTTATTTCCCTGTGGAGGACTCATATCTACGGTGTGGAAATCGATGGAAGGGCTATGGAGGCCTACAGAGTCAGTGAGATTACGCCGAAGCTGCTTTACCGCTTCTTCCGCAAGATCACCAAAGATCGCACCTACACGAAGCAGATGGTAAATGATATCCGCTGTGTATTGTCCGGAATGTTTTCCTACGCGATTGAGCGCGATATCATCCAGATGAACCCGATTCGCGATGTGGACCTGCGGCGTCTGTCCTACAAGCCTAATCAGGACAAGACAGATAACGTTTTCAC
The DNA here is from genome assembly GCA_947169235.1 of uncultured Lachnospiraceae bacterium. Taxonomy (GTDB): domain Bacteria; phylum Bacillota; class Clostridia; order Lachnospirales; family Lachnospiraceae; genus Eubacterium_F. The sequence goes on from CAMVOY010000066.1 coordinate 1,412, forward strand.
AAAGGATGATGTATGGAAGCTCCTGAACTATCTGGAAGATGATACTGATCCGTACTCGCTGGCAATCCAGCTCGACTTCAATCTCTTTGCGCGAGTCGGCGAAATCGCCGGATTGATGTGGGAGAATGTCGACTTTGAGAATCGAACAGTGTATATCTGTCATCAGATCAACTACGAACCGGAGCTGAATGACGATCTGACCTTCTCAGAGAAAAAGATGGTGACCGAGGACTACCTCAAGGGTTGTACCTCACACGGCTATCGGACCGAATATCTGACAGATGAGGCTGTTGCTATCCTCAAAAAGGCTAAAACGGTTAATCCGGATGGAAAATACGTGTTCATGCCTTTCGGAAAGCCAATCGTGACGCTGACCTTCAACAAGCGGTTAAGGAAGTATTGTGAAGCTGCCGGAATTCCCTATCATAGCAGTCACAAAATCCGCTTCTATGTCGCATCGACGGCATTCAATGGCGATAATCTGCTTCAGGTGAGTCGGATGATGGGACACAGTCAGGTGAGCACAACGCTTCATTATCTCAGGGATGTGAATCAGGACAAGACCTGTCCGGATGTGTTTGAGAATCTTGGAAAACCCAAGAACGGTTAAAAAAGATCAATGGTTTCACATGGTTTCAAAAATCACAGAAAACAAAAAAATATGGAAACTCGCGAATTTTCGCTTGTTTCCACACTTTTCACACAACGGAGAAGGAGAGATTTGAACAATCCCCCTGCTCTGAATATCACGAAAAAAGGAGGGTTTGGGACCTCGGGTTCTCACATGGATCCAAAGATAGATCCAAACAGCACTATTTCTTCTCAATGATCTCCCAATATCCGCCCCTTGCTGAACCATTCCTTTTAAGAATGCCTTTTTCACGAAGCTCCTTTATGTTTTTTTCAACACCTCTGACAGATAAAGACATTTCCTCTGCTATTCTCTTTGCGGAAACTTGATTATTGGCCTCAATCATTTGAATAATCATGTTTTGTGTTCCGCTCAGTACAATATCACCGAATTTCACCGAACTTTCACCGAACTTCACCGAACTTTCACCGATGTTAGTTTCCTCGTTCACCGCTTGATCCGCATCTTTTTTCTCCAAAAATCTTGGATGAATCGGGATTGTCACGCACACCGATTGCCTATCCGGATCTGTCTCGAATACCGCTTCCGGGGAACCATTCATCTCGAGCTCTTCCTGAATCGTCGGAATGCCCGTGCAGTGTCCCTCACACAATTCAAGTTCATGCAGGAACTCACCAAGCCGGCGATTACGATAATACCTCGATCGAAATCGTTTCCCTTCCTTAATGGCTGAATCAGGAACTGATCGATCTATACCGGGGCAGTTGATAATTCGTATGCAATCAGGCTCTATTTCAATCGTAACCGGCTCATGCTTCTTGTAATCCCTGTGATAAAACGCATTGACTACTGCCTCTTCAATGGCGTTATACGGATAACTTGTACTCGTAACTGATTCCATCTGGCCATTAACCTTGTCTACAATACTCTCAATAGCCAGATCTTGAATCTTTTCCATCGTCCGCTTGATAATCTGCGGAACCGTACCCTTTATTGAGGGAACCTCAACAAAACTGTTTGGATTCTTTATGCTTCCTTCCGGGAACTTCACGATGTCCACTTGCATGTAAGGAAAGAACTTGTCAGGCTCCTCGCAAAACATCATCAATGCAACATTTCTTATCCTATGTCGCTCCGGCGGTCCAGATAAAAGTTGCATCTCGTCAAGTACCTCTTCAATTCCTCTACTTCGAACTTGCTTTACCAATTTACTTCCCGTTGCCTTGAGATGCTCCGTTAACAAGATTTCAGATATATCATCTAATGTAGCATTCGGATTACCAACCATATCATATGGCTCATTGCTAGCCATCGCATACAATTCTCTCTCTTGTTCAGGTGTGGCGATAACAGAATTGGAATTACTTCGAATTCGTAGCTTCAAAATCTGCCCTTTGGGCGTCGTCACCTTGTCCGGCACCTTATACGGTCGTTCAGAACCTGTCGGAATCCAAATGGCAATAACCTTCTTACCATCAACATCCTCAAGAGAAACCTTGGGTGAATATGACGGCATTATCAGTTTATTATAGCCAATCATTTCTTTCTGGATACGATCTAAAATAGTTTCTTCCACCCCAAAAACAGGACGAATGGCAACACCGTCCTTTTCCTCCACGCCGATCAGGATATATCCGCCCCCTTGACTGTCATAATCATTAGCAAAGGCACATATTGATTGGTAGATGTCATCCGGATTCCAACCCTTCTTGAATTCAATTCGGTTGGACTCTACTTTCTCCTTGTTGAGCAAGGACTCAATACCTATCTCAAGGCTCATTTATCTCCTCCAACTTTGCAGATTGTATCTCCAGAATTCATTAACCATCCATGTGGTTGCCGACATTCCTCTGTTATGATATTATACTCAAAAAGCCTCGCATATGCAAGGCTTTTCCCTAAAAAGACAGGCGAGCGTTTGGTTCTATACTTGGTTCTCATTTCGGAAAGAGCTTGCGAAATCCGCCTGCAGCTTCATCGAGATCAGCATCGTCGAGTATCACTCCTGCTGCCTCGACTTTTTTCATCGTCTCGCCTATGATCTCCTCTACTTCCTCTTCAGTCTGTGCCCTCCCCAATTTTTTCTTGAGATTTTCTGTTAATTCCATGTTTCCTACCTCCTATAATTTGTTTGACAGGTTGATTGTTACCCATATATAATGACGATGTTTTTCATCTGTCTTTATATACATAACAAGTTTAACAGATGCGACAATAGTAATCAATTTTTCAAGAAAAATACTATGCCTGCCGGGGATTGCCGGCTCTCCACGGAAGCCTAAATACTACTACTTAAGAAATAATACTATTGTTGCCAGGGGTACTTATGCTCTTTTATAGAATGACTGCTACCACCGGGTAAGCCTCTAGCAGCTCCGCCTGTAGCTTCATCAAGATCTGCATCGTCAAGTATCACTCCTGCTGCCTCGACTTTTTTCTTCGTCTCGCCTATGATCTCCTCTACTTCCTCTTCAGTCTGTGCCTCCCCCAATTTTTTCTTGAGATTTTCAGTAAATTCCATGTTTCCTACCTCCTATAATTTGTTTGACAGGTTGATTGTTACCCATATATAATGACGATGTTTTTCATCTGTCTTTATATACATAACAGGTTTAACAGATGCGACAATAATAATCAATTATTTCCTACCTGCTGTCTCGCAACCAGCTCTGCAAAGAAACCGTTCTTTGCCATCAGTTCATCATACGTTCCATCTTCTACTATCTTTCCCTCATCAAGCACGAGAATCCGATCACAGTTTTTAATCGTGGACAGTCTGTGTGCAATGATCACTCTTGTGCAATCAAGAGAATCCAGTGAATCCGAAACCTGCTTTTGCGTTATGTTATCAAGGGCGCTTGTCGCCTCGTCAAACATAAGGATCCTTGGCTTCGGCGCTATGGCTCTCGCGATCATGATACGCTGTCTCTGTCCACCTGATAATCCGCCACTGCCTTCACCTATATAGGTAAACATATTCATAGGCATCTTGCGGATGTCATCGGCAACCCCTGCCATCTCTGCTGCTTCCCATGCTTCCTCAAGACTGAGCCAGGGAGCGGAGATAGAGATATTTGAATAAATATCCCCCAGAAATAGGGTACTGTTTTGCATCACGGTTCCGATCTTACTGCGAAGCGACTTGAGATCGATGCGGTTCAGATCCCGTCCGTCATAGTAAACCGCACCCTTCTGCGGCTTCTCGAAGCCGAGCATGATACGCATAAGTGTACTTTTACCGCAACCGGTTTTCCCGGTTATCGCCACATATTGCCCCGGTCGTATCTTAAGGCTCATATCATCAAGGACAGGCGGAAGGTCTTCACTGTATCGAAATGTGATGTTTGACAGCTCAATCGCACCGGAAAGTGCATCAATCACCGGCTTGTCCTCGGCTATCTCCGGCTCTGTCTCAATTATAGGCCGGATCAGCTCGAACATCGGCGTGATCTGAGACGCCGGTTCGATCATCGGCACAAGTGCAGTAAAAGCACCACTCACCATCGCAAAGGCCGCATTAAACGCATAATACTGCGACACATCGACATCTGAGCGGATAGCCAGATAGTATATGACAACCGTGCCGACAAGGGATATCGCTGTCATGATGGCGGGAAACGCTTTTACAAACAGCGGCGGGTTATACATATACGAAGCCTGCTTTGCATACGCATTTGCCCACTTGGAAAAGGCCCTCTTTTCCGCTCCTGACAACTTGATTTTTTCTATCCCGGTGATTAGCGAATACGCCAAACCGCTCTCTTTGGATGTCAGTTCCATCCTCACTTTATTCACTCTCGAACGAATGACCAACATGGCAATAACTGCGATCGTCTGCAGGGCTGCTACGATAAAAGCCGGTACTGCCAACGCCGGAGCAAATGATCCTATCTGAAATACATAAATAAATGAGAACAGCGCGGTAGTAAAACACGTCATTACCATGTTCAGTATCTCATATACCAGGATGTCTACATTCTGCACACGACTCGCCAGGTCTCCGGATGTAAACCGTGAGAAAAACAAGCTCGGAAGCGAAAGCAATCGCATCATAGTAGCCGACTCGATATGGATCTTTAGCTTTTGTGTCATCCTGTGAAGGAACAGTTCCTGCACCGTTCCATACAAAAGAGACGATAACGTTACAAACAGTAAAAATACAGCGACAGCGACGAGCGCCTGCGTGTCCTTCGATGATACCACATCGGAAAACAGCATCCGGTTGATCCACGGTACCAGCATCGCGACGACAGCAGCTACAAGGGCGAACCCGAAATACCCAACGATCGTGGATCTGTCGATACCGGAAATGATATACTTATACAGTTCCTTTAAGGAAAGTGCCTTAGTCGGAAACGGTTTGTAAAACACGATCGCTTCATCCGAAAACAGTTTTTCTGCGGAAGATGTTACTCTCACCTGTTTTCCTGTTTCCGGGTCTAAATATCTATAACCGCCTGCTCCTGCAGGTATGAGCGCTACCGGCTTGCCTGTAGAGACAAACGTAGTGAGCATGGCTCCTGACGCATCGGATCTCCAACCTTTACTAAGTACAATCTCTCTGGTCATGATACCGTAGGGACGCAACAGAAACTCAAGCACCTCGTCTATGGATTCCATCTTCTCGGGAACTTCTCTTTCTTTTACGTGATAATACTTCAGGATGGAACCGATCGCATCCGTCGCCACCTCACGATCCGAATGTAAGGCCGCTGAAAAGTTCTTTCCCATGACCGATCCGGCGATATTCAAACAGGAGTCCCGAAAGGCCTCCGTGTCATTTTTCCGTCTGAGCTCTATCTGCTCTTCAACCCAACCCAATATGAACCTCCGCTACTCATTGGAAACAAGCTTTGCATACAACCCGTTTGCGTTCATCAACTCGTCATGTGTACCACGTTCGACGATCTTGCCTTCATCAAGGACGATGATCTCATCACAGTCTCTTATCGTTGATAACCTATGGGCTATGACCACGGTTGTAATACCTCTTTCTTTGATCGAGGATACGACCTCGTATTCCGTCTGCGCATCGAGTGCGCTCGTCGCTTCATCCATGATCACGATCGTGGGATCCTGCGCGAGCACCCTTGCTATCTCGAGTCTTTGTCTCTGACCTCCGGAGAAATCGCGTCCTCCTTCATGTATTCGATAGGAGTATCCACCATCACGCCTCATGATATCCTCATGAACCTTGGCATCTCTTGCGGCAAGGATTACTTCAAAATCCTCGATGGAGTCATCCCACATCTTTATGTTATTTGCAATCGTATCTTCGAAAAGAGTGATGTCCTGATTCACAACAGCCACCGAGCCGGTGAATACATCTCTGTTTATCTGCTCTATATGTTTTCCGTCAAAAAGTATCTCTCCCGACCACGGTTGATACAGTCCTGAGATCAATCGTGATAACGTGCTTTTACCGGAACCGGATCCTCCGACAAATGCTACACTTTTACCGGACTCAAGAGTCAGGTCAAAATCTTCTATCAATGGCGGTGCTAACCTTGAATAACCGAATGTCACACCTTTTAAGTTAAGTGCACCGGAAAGCTTTTTGTCTGACTCAACATCAGATGTAACATCTTTCTGAGTATTTTTATGTATGGCATCCTCGGGATACCCCATCACGTCATCGATACGCTCCATCTGAGCCCTCATCTCCTGAAGGCTCTGACCGGCCTCGATCAGTGTCTGGGACGGCAATAAAAAGTTTGCCAAAAATCCCTGGAACGCGAGCACCATACCGGATGTGAACTCTCCCCGGATCACCAGATACACACCGAGTATCAGTACCGCATCATTCACAAGTTCCATGATAAACTTTGGTACACGTCCAAGCCTCGTATCGAGCTTTGCAAACCGGACATGTTGGGTATTTACGGTCGCCTGATAGCCTGCCCATTTTTTGAAAAATCCGTTCTCGGCGCCACTCGATTTGATGGTCTCTATCATCTCTATACCGGACACCGTATTGGAATAAAGTTTCGCTTCATCTACGAGTAAGACACGGGTTATATTTACTCGCTTTGCACTGACATAAAATGCAATAAAAACATTTAATACAACAGCCAAAAGACCAATCGCCGAGAGTAACAAGGAATAGCTTAACATCACTCCGAGGTAGAACACCAACATCAATGTATTGATCACCAACGGTGCAAATGTATTGACTAAAAGATTGGCTATATTGGCGTTTGTCATACGACGTTGTTCCAGATCGCCGGCCATACGCTGGGAAAAGAATCGCATCGGTAATTTGAGTACGTGCCAGAAGTAGGTTGCATTACCGACAGCGTCCATTTTTCCACTGATCTTAAATGAATAAACCGCACTGATCCAAGCAACGATGATCTGTATGATGGTTAGAATAATAAGCGCCGTCATAAAATAACCGACAAGCGCCGGATTATCCCCACCAAGTAATTCGTCCATGAAGAAACGTGAAAAGGCTGCTGCCAGGATGACTGCAATCGATGCGATCGATGTCGTGATCGCAACAAAGGCAACCGTGGGACCAGCGCCCTTTAAGCGTCTCTTTGCAAATGAAAGAACACTCTTTTTTCTTCCCGAAGGAACGGACTCTTCGGAAGGTGTTATCACTACACAGACGCCGGTGAATTTTTCATCAAACTCCTTCATGGTCAGAACGACATATCCGCGTGCAGGATCATTTATATAGACCTTGTTTCCTCTGAACCCACACAACACGACAAAGTGATTGAACTCCCAGTGTATAACACACGGAAAGGTTCCGCTTTTCACGAGTTCTTCCGGTTCAAAGCGATAGCCCTGTGCTTCAAATCCGTAAGCCCTGGCTGCCCTTGCTATATTACCGGCTTTTGAACCATCACGGGAAACTCCGCAGTCCTCGCGTGCCTGCTCAAGAGATATCCACTTGCCATAATATGCCATAACCATAGACAGACAAGCCGCTCCACACTCAAGGAACTCCATCTGCATAACGACGGGAACTTTAGCGACTCCTTTTTTGACCGGCTGCCTGATTGCCTTTTTTCCACTTTCTTTCAAATACGTTCTCCCTCATCTCATATACGTCAATTGATAAGGTAACTTATCGGAGCCAGCGTCTCGGTTCCATTCTCGGTATTTACCTCTATTTTTCCAAAAACCGCCCACACCAGTACGCCCGCTATAAGTAAGATCGTAGCTATCAACACAACCCATACGGAAGGCTTAGTCACTTTGATATAGTCATCAAGTTGCTCCGGCGTGGATATCTGCTCAAGGCTCTTTTTACGAAATATTGATTTTTCAGCCATAACGAGTGCTCCTATTTTTTTACTTTTATATCTGACCTTATCAATCAGATTCGAAAAGGTGTTCTTTTTCGGATTTCTATCTCTTCTATAATTACTCGTTTACTATACCACTAAGGGATTAATAAGTCAAGAAAAACCCCTAAATCTCGATGATTCAGGGATTTTTCTCAGCAAATATTATTTTTCCATTTTTCCTTCCGAAAAAGTACAGTCATTAAGAATAAAAAGGATGGGTTAAAGGAACTCTTCGAGTTCCTTAGCCTCGGGTTCTCACATGGATCCAAATATAGATCCAAAGCCCCTTCCTCATTATTTCTGTTCGGATACATCCGCACTTGTCTCAATCATCTGAGTTACTACATGGTTT
>CAMVOY010000067.1 GCA_947169235.1 uncultured Lachnospiraceae bacterium
AAGGTTGTATAATCAAACCGAACGGAGGAAAATCATGGATCGAAATGCTGTTATCGAAAAAAGACTTCGGGTAGTCGGATTGCTTGGTATCGCTGCGCTGCTTTCATATGTGGCAATGGTGGTGTTTTCACCGCTCGGCTATCCCGGTTATGACTGGGTGAGTATGGCTGTCAGCGAATTGTCAGCTGATGGCGCACCGTCACAGGCGCTGGCGGAGCAGTTAAATTGTCTGCACGGGCCGTGCGGTCTTGTCGCGGTTACAGCGGTATGTGTGGCATGTGGTTGCTGCAAGAGCAAGGCACTTCGTATCGGAATCTACTGCTTCACTGCGATGGAATGGACCAGCGGAATCGGATACAAGCTTTTTCCGTGGGTAAACGGAGCGGCAAACTCTCATCCGCAGAACGTGATGCACCTGATCATAACGGCTGCCGTAGTGATACTTTCCCTGGCGGCGCTGATCCTGATCATCATCGGCGCGGGAAAAGAAGGGATCAGATCACTCCGGGTATGGGCTTTGATCTGCCTGATCGCGATGCTGCTCGGCCCGGTCGGAATGGCATTACCTAAAGCAGTGTTCGGGATTTTTGAGAGATTCAGTACCCTCTCTGCGACAACATTTTTAGCGGTACTCGGATGGCACCTTTTCAAAGGAAGGTTTGGTGAGAACGCGTGAAAAAAGAGAATGTTAAGCAGAAAGTACCAAAAAGTAGAAAAGAAGAGATCATCCATGCCACGTTGACGCTTGCTGCCGAAAAAGGATTGGGAGCTGTATCGATGCAGCAGATTGCTGATCGTGTCGGGATCACGAAAGCATCGTTATATAACCATTTTTCTTCGAGAGATCAGATCGTCGACGCGATGTATGAGATTCTTCGGGAGGCTTCGAAAAAAAATATCGGCATCAGTGAGTTTGATTATGATAAGCTGATCAGCGGACGGGCACTGTCCGAAGTGTTGAAGGATGTGATCAGTTCCTACCGCGGTATGATCAGCGATCCGCAGATGAAGCTTTTCTACGCAGTGATCATGTCGGAGCGGTCGATAAACTCTGAGGCTGCCGAGATCATGGTCCGCGAGACCAAGACGATGATCGGTGCGACGAAGGTACTGTTCTATGCACTTCAGGCCAAGGGCGTTGTGGAGTTCGAGAATCCGGACGCGGCTGCTTTTTCCTTCGCGATGGGTGTGCACTCTATATTAAATTACGAGATGGATCTGATGCAAGTGGGAGAGAAGCCCGAAAAAGACATGATGGGCGACTATATAGATGAGTTTTGCCGCATATATGGAGGATGATCACGAACACGGATCGTAAAAACAGTAACCACAAATGCAAGTTGTTTCTGCGATTTCAGACAGCACTGTAAAGCTGCGAAGCATCCGGCATTCCAAACATATAACATGCGATGTCGCTGTAGGCAATATCGATCAGGATTATCACACCCAGAACGACAAAGATGCGAGAAAACGCCTTTTCGCCGATCTTTTCCCGCAGCCACCGCAGTCCTGGCAGGATCACATAGAACAGCAGGCAACCGGACACTGCGAATACAAGCACCGAACGCAGACAGATATAGCCATTGAGATTGCCGAGGTTCAGCTTTTCCGTGTTGTAGTTCCAGCCCCAATAGCCACCGTTGACGCGATCCAATATGAAGCCTGTAGCATACTCAAGCGATCCGCAGAGTACGCCGCTCACCAGGAACACGAGCCATGGTTTTTTCGTCAGCTTTCGGCACGCAAAGTACATAAGCAATCCACCCAGGCAGTAAATATCGATCCATGGCCCGAAACCTGTGCTTCTCATGACGAACTTACCATCATAATTATACATATAGAACAGAGTCTCGTAAACCCAACCAAAGATGCCTGCACAGACGATGATTCCCATGATCATTACAAAGTCAATCGTTTTGTCGTTATCCTGCTTCATTTGAATCTTCATATACACCATACCTCAGGCTCTCTCAAATATAATCGTTCATTTTTTTCCGGATGCCAGCTCATTTACAGTTAAGTCTATATTAACGAACTCATGATACCACTGCTGCAAAAATCTGTCAAATACATACATCCGTGAAAAAGGGGCATGACAAAAGTCATACCTTTTTTTGTGCCTTTTTTCACTTGTTGATGAATCCGAAAAAATGTATACTTTCATCAGGATAAGAAATCCGGGACCGAAACTATACAGCTATATCGGTCAACGGAAGAAACAGAAATCTATCAAAAAAGAAATGGAGTGGCGAGATGGATACTATTTTAAAAACGATCGATCTGACAAAAAAGTACAACAACAGGCCTGTGGTCGACAATCTGAACATCGAGATCTTGTCAAAGGCGGGATTGGCGCATAGAACGGCCCTTGCAGTGTACTATCTTACCGGGAAAAAATAACCGGGCAGAACGAGAAAAAGCCATTCGGAATGTGTTTCCGATATTATATCATCATATTTTAAATGTCAAGACAAGTATCACAGAAAAAAATATTGACAAAAAGGGACGTCTCCGACTAAAATGTAAATCGGTTCAAAAAATGGAGAGATCCGGAAAAGATGAGGAGAATGTTTTGATAGCAAAAGTAATAGCAGATGAATTAAAGATAAAAAAATGGCAGGTTGATGCGGTCATAGAGCTGATCGATGAAGGGAATACCATCCCGTTTATCGCCAGATACCGCAAGGAGAAGCACGGTTCTCTGGATGACGAGCAGCTTCGTCAGTTGGATGAACGTCTGAAGTATCTGCGCGGACTTGAAGAGAGAAAGAATACAATCCTGGCATCTATCGAGGAGCAGGGAAAGCTGACCGATGAGCTCAGGGCGCAGATCGAGGCGGCTGAAACTCTGGTCCTTTTGGAGGATCTGTACCGACCATACAAACAGAAACGTCGTACACGCGCTACCATCGCAAAGGAAAAAGGTTTAGAGCCTCTCGCTGATGCCATATATGAGGACCGCACAAAGAGTCCTTCTGATCTGGCAGCGGACTATATCGACAGTGAAAAAGGTGTAGAGACCGTAGAGGATGCTCTGCTGGGGGCTATGGATATCCTGGCGGAGAGGTTTTCTGACGAGGCGGACTATCGAACCGAGATCCGCAGGATGACCCGCGAGGACGGACAGATCGTCGTAACAGAGAAAAAGCAAACGGAGAAAAGTCAGGCAGAGGAAAAGCCTGCAGATAAAAAGCTTGCGGAACGTAGATCAGTCTACGAGATCTATCACGATTTCGCATCACCTGTTAAAAAGCTGCAGGGTTATCAGACTCTGGCCATCAACCGTGGTGAGAACGAGAAGTTTTTATCGGTAAAGATTGATGCACCATCGGTGCGGATCCTTGGTTATCTGGAAAAGCAGATCATAGAGAGCGAAGGAATATCTGATCAGATAGAGGGTAAGTCAGTCGCTGACGTTAAAGATGATGCCAAACAGCTCATCATGCTTGCCATCGCTGACAGCTACAAACGCTTGATCGCGCCCGCTATCGAGAGAGAGCTAAGAAACGATCTCACTGAAGCAGCTGAGGACGGAGCTATCCGCGTATTCGGCAAAAATCTCACGCAGCTTCTGATGCAGCCACCTATCAAAAATCAGGTAGTGCTTGGCTGGGATCCGGCCTTTCGAACCGGGTGCAAACTTGCTGTCGTGGACAGTACCGGCAAGGTGCTGCATACGGTCGTGGTATATCCGACGGCACCTCAGAACAAGATAGAAGAGACTAAAAAAACCGTAAAGGCATTGATCGATAAATATGACATCACTCTTATTTCCGTTGGAAACGGTACGGCATCCAGGGAGTCGGAGCTTGTGATAGCTGATATGCTTAAGGAGATAAATAAACCTGTTCATTATGTAATAGTAAACGAGGCGGGAGCCAGTGTGTACTCGGCGAGCAAGCGTGCCACCGAGGAGTTCCCCGAGTTTGACGTAGGTCAAAGAAGCGCGGTCTCCATAGCGAGACGACTTCAGGATCCGCTGGCGGAGCTGGTAAAGATAGAACCCCGCAGTATCGGTGTTGGACAGTATCAGCACGATATGAATCAGGGAAAGCTCTCCGAGGCGCTCGGTGCAGTTGTCGAGGACTGTGTCAATCATGTAGGGGTTGATCTGAACACCGCTTCTGCATCGTTACTTGAGTATGTTTCCGGGATATCAAAACCGATCGCAAAGAACATCGTCGCTTATCGTGAGGCAAACGGAGAGTTCCACTCCCGCGCCGAGCTTAAAAAGGTTGCAAAGCTGGGACCGAAAGCATTCGAGCAGTGTGCGGGATTTCTTCGCATCACGGGAGGTAAGGAACCTCTTGATGCTACCGGTGTACACCCGGAGTCATATACCGCAGCCAAAAATCTTTTGGACAACCTGGGATTCGACAAAAAGGATCTGGGCAGCGGTTTCACCGGTTTGTCTCTGCTTGTAAAGGATAAACAAAAATTGGCCGAAAAGCTCGGTCTCGGAACGGAGACATTAAATGATATCATCGCCGAGTTGGAGAAGCCCGGCCGTGATCCCCGTGATGAGATGCCGAAACCGATCCTGCGCGGAGATGTTTTGGAGATGGAGGATCTGAAGGAAGGAATGATACTGAAAGGGACAGTCAGGAATGTCATCGACTTTGGCGCATTTGTCGATATCGGTGTTCATCAGGATGGCCTTGTTCACATCTCTCAGCTGACTGACAAGCGTTTTGTCAAACACCCACTGGATGTGGTCAGTGTCGGAGACATCGTCGAGGTAAAAGTAATATCCGTGGATATAAAGAAAAAGAGGATCGGGTTGTCGATGATCCTGTAAGTGGCAGATTTTGGTGCCAAACAGATATTGACTTAGCGGGGCAAATGTGATATTGTTTCCGTATAAAAATGACAAGGAGTGCATCACATGTCAAGCAAAAACGAACTTACGATAGAAAAATTCGAGGAAGCCTTCCAAAAAGTTTCCGAGGTGGTGTCGCCTACACCGCTTGTATACAGCGAGTTTTTTTCAAAGATGTATGGAAACAGGATCTATCTCAAGCCCGAGAATATCCAGCATACGGGAGCGTATAAGATCAGAGGAGCTTATTACAAGATAAGCACGCTTTCGGATGAGGAGAGAAAGAGGGGACTGATCACGGCTTCAGCCGGTAACCATGCCCAGGGAGTGGCGTTCGCCGCTGAGCGTTTCGGAGCAAAGGCTACCATAGTCATGCCGACCACTACTCCTCTTATGAAGGTAAACCGCACCAAAAGCTACGGGGCTGAGGTGATCCTCCACGGAGATGTTTATGATGATGCCTGTGAGGAGGCATACAGACTTGCCGATGAGCATGGCTATACCTTTATACACCCATTTGATGATCTGGATGTGGCAGCGGGACAGGGAACCATCGCCATGGAAATCATAAAGGAGCTCCCGACGGTAGACTACATACTTGTTCCCATAGGCGGCGGCGGACTCGCTACAGGTGTTTCGACGCTTGCCAAGCTGATCAATCCGAATGTAAAGGTCATCGGTGTCGAGCCTGCTGAGGCGAACTGTATGCAGGAGTCCATAAAAATGGGCCATATAGTCACACTGAAAACAGCACAGACCATAGCTGACGGTACTGCGGTAAAAACACCCGGAGTAAACACCTTCGAATACGTCAGGAAAAATGTGGACGATATCATAACTGTTGAGGATGATGAACTGATAGATGCATTTTTGGATATGGTCGAGAACCACAAGATGGTATGTGAAAACTCCGGTCTTCTAACCATCGCAGCGTTAAAGCATCTTGAGATCAAAGATAAAAAGATCGTGTCGATACTTAGTGGCGGAAACATGGATATCATCACGATGTCATCACTTCTTCAGCACGGACTCATCCAGAGAGGAAGGATATTCACCGTATCGGTCCTTCTTCCCGACAAGCCGGGCGAGCTCGCAAGAGTATCGGGTATCCTTGCTGAGGAGCAGGGTAACGTGGTAAAGCTCGAGCACAACCAGTTTGTGAGCATCAACAGAAGTGCTGCGGTCGAGCTTCGCATCACGCTTGAGAGCTTCGGGACCGAGCATCGTGACTCGATCATGAAAAGACTGAAAAAAGAAGGCTACAAACCAAAGCTTGTAAGAACAAATATATAAATAAAGATCGGGAGAGCTGTATGGAAAGGATCATGTTTTCAAATAGAATGCGTCGCGTGATAAGCATAATGATCATGCTCGTACTCTTTCTTTGTGTGTGCCCTGAGGTTACTGCAAAGAAGGCAGAAAAGAATCCTAAATACAAAATAAAGATCAATAAACAGTGTTGTACCGTTACGGTGTACAAGTATACAGACGGAAAATATAAGGCGAAAAAAGCTATGATATGTTCTCCGGGATATGCTACGCCGATCGGTACATTTTTTCTTGGAGAAAAGATGCGTTGGCACACGCTCATGGGACCTTCATACGGTCAGTATTGTACGAGGATCACAGGGAAGATCCTTTTCCATTCGGTCTGGTATTATTCTTATGGGAAGAGCAGCCAATCATATACGCAGTACAACAGGCTCGGGACGCTCGCTTCGCACGGATGCGTGAGACTCACGGTGGCGGATGCGAAGTGGATATACGACAAGGTTCCGTCAGGTACGCCCGTCACCATTTATAATTCATCAAAGCCGGGACCACTCGGAAAGCCCAAAGCCTTGAAGGTTTCGGGGTACAGCGGTTGGGATCCCACCGATCCGGATCCCGAGAATCCATACAGAAAAAAGAAGCCTGAGATCAGGGGAGTGAAGAAAAAACAAACCATAAAGTTCGGCAAAAAGTTCAAGGCCAAAAAAAATGTGACTGCGACTAATTCTGCAGGAGCTGATGCAACCGGACAGATCGAAGTCGATGTGTATTATCATCCGCATTACCTGAACAGATATATCTGGGTCAGGAAGGTGGATACCAGGACGCCCGGGCGATACAGGATAGAATACAGGATAACTGATGAGATAGGACACAGTGCAAAAAAGACTTCGAATGTGACAGTCTTGAAAAAATGATGAAAGGTCTCGATTTTTCGGGGCCTTTTTTGTTATTATATGCGTGTTTTGAAATTTTTTAAAAAAAGTGTTGACAAATGAAATGAGATATTGTATAACTGTATTAAGCAAGTAATACAATAATACAATCAAACGTTTGAATATCTATTCTAAAGAAAGGAGATTGCTTATGCCATGGAATATGTCGAGCGAGCGACCGATATATCTGCAGTTGGTCGATCGTATCAAAAGACAGATAGCCGCGGGAAAGTACAGTCCCGGTGACAGATTTCCGTCAGTCAGGGATCTGGCGCTCGAGGCAGCGGTCAATCCGAACACGATGCAGAGAGCCCTATCCGCTCTTGAGTCGGACGGCTTGCTGATCACCAGCAGGACCGCGGGGCGGACGGTCACCACGGAGGAGGTGCTGATAAAAACGATGAAAGAGCAGATAGCAACCGAGGAATACGAAAGATTCTACAGATCGATGAAGGAACTCGGATACGATGATGATGGGATACAGGAATTCATAAAGGAAGTTAAACTTCCGGATGAGAAAGGAGAAAAACCATGACTATATTACAGACGGATTCACTTAGCAAGAGCTATGGCAAATACCCTGCTCTTAATAACGTCAATCTGACACTGGAGTCCGGGAAGGTCATAGGACTGCTCGGACCGAACGGCTCGGGAAAAACAACACTACTTAAAATAATTGCAGGACTTTTGACACCGACATCGGGAAGCGTGCGTATAGACGGATCTGAGCCCGGAGTAAAAAGCAAAGAGTGCGTGTCATTTTTGCCGGACACCACATTCTTTCCAACATGGATGAAGGTAAAGGATACATTTGATCTTTTTGAAGATTTTTATGGAGATTTCAGTCGTAACAAGGCACGCGAGATGCTTAAGAATCTCGACATCCCCGAGGATATGCAACTGAAAAAGATGTCTAAGGGAACTCTCGAGAAGGTGCAGCTGATCACGGCGATGAGCCGCGAGGCGAAGCTTTACATCCTCGACGAGCCCATCGGAGGAGTTGATCCGGCAACGCGTGATTATATCCTTCGCACCATAATCGGAAACTACAATGAGAATGCATCAGTGCTCATCTCGACACATCTGATCGCGGATGTTGAGAATGTTCTCGACGAGGCGATCTTCCTTCAGAAGGGGGAAGTAAAGCTTCATTCATCTGTTGATGATATCCGAGAGAAAGAAGGAAAGTCGGTAGACGAGCTTTTCAGGGAGGTGTTCGCATGTTAGGTAAAATGATAAAACACGAGTTTAAGGCTACAGGAAGACTGTACTTGCCGATGTTTCTTATCACGATCGCACTCACGCCGATCCTGTCACTGATCTTCAAGATCTCGGGCGGCAGGGAATCGATCATAGGCGGACTTATATCGGGGACCAGCGTATTTTTCTATGTGGTCATGCTTATAGGTTTGTGCTTTGCATCATTTATATATGTGATCATCAGGTTTTATAAAACGGTGGCGACATCGGAGGCGTATCTGACGTTCTGCCTTCCGGTAAAGACCAAAGACATACTTATATCGAAGCTTTTTGTCAGTGTGATTTGGGAGTTCCTTTCGGTAGGCGTGGTGCTTCTTTCGATATTTATCACACTTTGTATTCATGGAAGCAGTATTCCTCAGAGAGTATTTGATACTATCTGCAAGGTCGCTCCGATCGTTGCTGCGGAGTATGGTTCAGTATTCCTGTTTTTCGTACATCTGGCAGTGATGATACTTATATCATCGATCGCGGGAACGCTGACATTTTTCCTGGCGATATGTCTGGGACAGCTGTTCAATGAGCACCGTGTGATCATGAGTATCGCGATGTATCTGGTTGTTTACATGATCTCGCAGTTTATAAGTATGGCTGTGTTCATGCCGTTTATCATCTCAGGCGAGAAAAGTATAGTGATCGGAAAGGTTACAGCAGCGAATATTGATATCCAAGGATTACCCACAATGGGAGTGATGTTCGCGGTAAGTGCGCTAGAGATCGTGCTGGGAGTAGCTTACTACATAGTATGTCATACTGTGATGAAGAAGAAAATGAATGTGAGGTAAAGATAGTTTAGGACCGCGCGGGGAGTGGACATCCCGGGGGTGTAGATACGTTTCGGGTGTGGAGACCTGCGCGGGGGGGGAGTGGACCTCCCAGGGTGAACACGTTTCGGGTGTGGAGACCTGCGCGGGGGGGGAGTGGACCTCCCAGGGTGAACAC
>CAMVOY010000068.1 GCA_947169235.1 uncultured Lachnospiraceae bacterium
GATCCCAAAAAGCCCATCGGTTCATTTTTATTCCTGGGACCTACCGGCGTCGGAAAAACTGAGCTGGCCAAAAGTCTCGCCGAGTGTCTTTTTGATGACGAGAACGCGATGGTACGTATCGATATGAGTGAGTACATGAGTGAATTCTCGGTATCGAGACTTATCGGAGCGCCTCCGGGATATGTG
This sequence comes from uncultured Lachnospiraceae bacterium, assembly GCA_947169235.1. GTDB lineage: Bacteria > Bacillota > Clostridia > Lachnospirales > Lachnospiraceae > Eubacterium_F. The sequence continues at coordinate 187 of CAMVOY010000068.1, forward strand.
GGTTACGATGAGGGCGGACAGCTGACTGAGGCCGTGCGCAGAAAACCATACTGCGTGGTTCTTTTTGACGAGGTCGAAAAAGCCCATCCCGACGTTTTTAACATCTTTTTGCAGATACTGGACGACGGTCGGATCACGGATTCGCACGGACGCACGGTCGACTTCAAAAACACCATACTCATCATGACTTCGAACCTCGGGGCGGATTTTATTCTCGACGGCATAGATGAAAACGGCGAGATAGGAAGCGATGTCACGGACGCAGTCGAGGGACTCTTAAGGACCAAGTTCAGACCGGAGTTCCTGAATCGTCTCGACGAGATCGTCATGTTCAAGCCACTAAAAAAGGCCGACATCCGAAAGATCATCGACCTGCAGATAGCAGATATAAACAAAAGGATAGCCGACCGCGAGCTGACTCTCACGATAACTGACGCGGCAGCAGAACTCATCGCCGACGAGGCATACGACCCGAGCTTCGGTGCCCGCCCATTAAAACGCTACTTGCAGAAGCACGTCGAAACCTTGCTCGCTAAACAAATTCTTTCTGATAGCATTCATTCAGGAGATATTATAACTATGGATGCAGAAGATGGAAATCTAGTTATTCATTGATTATCAGACAGGTTATATAGGGCAGATTGATTTGCTGCATAGGCAGGGCAAAGCCCTTCGAGGATGCTTTTGAATTGTCACCGCGATGGATGTATCTCGAGCGTCGTTGCGCAGCACGGGTCTTTTCCGTGCGTGCAACGTGACGGTCGAGAAAAAAGCGAAAGCGTGCCATCGCGGACAATCAAAACATCCGAGATAGGGCTGTACCTTCATAACCGACCGCCTATGTGGCCGTCCGCCTATGCCACCTATTCAATATCATCAAAAGTAAAGGCCCTATCTTCAAAGAAGTTGACATAATTCCCCTCAACCTTCTTACTGTCATACAGGCTCTCATCGGAGCGTTTGTACAGCTCGTCAAAACTGACCTGCTCAACACCGTTCCAAAAAGCAGCGCCGAGGCTCACAAATATCTTCCGCTCCTTGAGCTCCGGGATATGCGTGGCATCGAGCGCTGCAAAAAGCCTCTCGACCACACGTGTCGCCGCATTCTTGTTGACTATGCCCGGCGCATACACGGCGAACTCGTCACCACCCAGACGCATCAGGATATCCTCACCGCGGAAACTGCCCCTCAGAGCGTCTGCGATGGCAATGATCACCATATCACCAACATCGTGACCATAGGTATCATTGATCGACTTAAACTTGTCCGCATCCAACAGGATAAACAGACCCTCATTTCCCTTTTCAAGCATCCCACGGATAGCCTTTTCACCGCCACCGCGGTTATAAAGACCGGTCATCGCATCAGTCTGCGAAAGCTTGACCAGCGTCTTTTTCTCGTCCTTCTGCCTTTTTCTGGAATACAGGATAAAAAGCGCGAACGCGAGGACCATAACAACCATTATCGTGTACAGCTGCTGTGAATTGTGTTTCATCATCGCATCACGTATGCCGCTGACATTGTTTGAGATAGAACTCTCGGTGATCGTCACGGTAAACATCCACTTTGTGTTCTCGATCGGAGTGTAATACATGTAGTTCACTACGTCATCTCGTATAAATGAAACGAACCCGCTTTTTCCGTATCTGAAATCATCGCTTAGCTGCCTGTATGAATGATTGTCCATATAGGTAACGTTGCGAAGGAGCTTTAGGATATTGTTCGTCCCTTCACTCTCGCGATATGAATAATTGATCATATCCTCGCCGTTTGAATAGTAAACATTACTGATCGTGTCATTTTTGCTCTCAGCCGACTGCTGCGAGATCTCATCAAGCATCTGCGACAGATCCAGCTGCATGAAGCACAGTTTCAGCTTGGTCTTTCCGAGCTTGATACCTTTTACCGGCATCGCGAGCACCATCTGTTTTCTCGCACCATAGAGGTTTACCGTGTAAACAGTAGGTTTGTCTATCTTGTCCCCAAGGAAAGAGTATCGGCTGATACCTGATATCGTTGCATGCTCTGTGTACAGAAGCTCATTCTCATCGACGATACCCACTTTGTCATATCCGTAAAGAGCCTTGACCATCTGCAAAAAATCCCTCAACTCCTTTTGGTTTTCGATCTTTTGCTGTTTGGCGATATTAAAGACATTATTCATATTCTGAGCAGCCTGATTCAGCCTGCTGGCGATAGTCTGTGAACGGCGCTGACCCAATTCCTCCAAGTAAAACTCACTGATGGAGTGAACGCCCTCATCTGCACTCTGCTCAGACAGGCGGCTGTTTCTAAACGAAGTATAAAGCAAAACTAAAGCTATCACGATGATACATACAATACCGATCGTGACGCTGTTAAGCAATCTTTTTACCCAGTACTTGAATCTACCGGATTTAGTCATTCTGACAGTCCTTGGCTTCTTCACAGTTTACTCCGTCCCATATAGTTTATAAAGCATCGCTTGTGCATCCTTCTGATAAATGAAGGTGGTTTTTTCATCCGTTTTTTCTTTATAAAGTTTGCCGGGCTTGACCCCGTCGGCAACCTTGATCGCAGTCTGGAGCGTGTCGAATCCTATGGATACGCAGTCCTGCACTCCGAGCGAGTATATGGCTCCGACCTGCATCAGCTTCAGCGCGTGCTCATCATGATCCATACCCACTATAGTCACCTGGTTGCTGAGGTTGTGCCTCTTTACCACGGATGCAGCAGCTACCGGATTTACCATGTTACAGCAGATGAGCCCCGCGAGATCCGGGTTCTGGTCAAGGAATTTCTCAGTGATCTTCTCCGCTTCCTTCTCAGACTCCCTGTCATACTCGATCCCGATTATCTTTATCTTCGACCATTTTTCAAGCTCATACTTCACCCCATTCAGTCGATCCTCATGACATGGATTTCCCGGATCACCGACTAAGATACCGACCTTGCCCTCGTTGTTTATCCTGGAGCATAGTATCTTTGCCATCTCTGATCCGTCTTTAAAGTTATGAGTGTTTCCGATGTAAGCGATCCTCTTACAATGCTCCTTCGGATCCGCATCGGAACTTGAGAAAGTGATCACCTTCTGTCCATTTTTCATGACCTTGTCAATGACCGGTGATATCTTCTCGCTGTCCACTACATCTACGCCGATCACATCATATTCTTTTTTCGCCGCAGCATTTAGGATCCTCTTTTTCTGATCCGCTGCAGACGGCGCGAGCGGCGCCAGATAGTCGTAGTTTATGGTGATACCCTGCGCGGCATACTGATCACAGGCATCCTCCAACCCCATGGCCACGGCGTCCCACCACGGGTGAACCATCTTGTATGTGAAGTAGAAATTGTATTCCTTCTTTTTCGGTTTGTAGTTATCAAGAGTATGCGTAAATGAGACCGCGCTCTCTACGAGTTCGTTTCCATATTCCTCATCAAAAATAGGCCCGTCGCCATCATCGACCGCAGACTTTCTGGGCCCCGGCAGAACCGGCGTGCCGCAACCCGTGACAAGGATCGCAAAGATCATTATCAAGGCAATTATTCTCATTCGCTTTTTCATATCATGTCACCTCATACGTCCGCTTCTCAGACAACATCAATCATGGGCACAGGTCACGTATCGCATCCTCTGCCAGAAAAATAACCGGGACTATTCCGATAGAAGCATTGCTGACAGGCTCACCCATATGGCGTCCATCCTGTGAAACCACCCACGCATACGGTGTGTGCAGATGTCCATACGACGTTCTCAGCCAGTACGCCCCGCTCTTTGGCGGGATGTTCTGCTTCCATTCTGTGTGCTCATCCTTACTAAGAATAAAGATCCGATCCGTGGCAGACTCAGTCTGATAATACAGAAGTGCGGATGAATCGACGTTCTTCAGCTCTAAAGCCTCTCTGATCGGTCTCATCCACACATCCTGCAGATAATTTCTCACAAAACAATCCTTCCATCTGTTGGTAGCCCCATATGAAACATGGTACATGATCTCGTGAGACATCACGAGAAATCCGTTATCACGCTGTGCGATCACATCCCACTGCAGATAACGGCCCTCGATCTGAAGAACAAACGATTTTTTCACATACGAGTTGTCCATATAGTAAATATCCCCAACAATATAACATCAACTATACTTTTTGGCAGCAATACCGAACCTCATGCCGTATAATCCCGAGTAATCTCCGATCCCCTTTAAATAAATGATTCCGGTTCCTTTATTTATATTTTTTTCATGTCCTACAACAACAAAGTCGACACCGTATCTGAGTTCCTTTTCACCCTGTTTTACTTTGATTTTTCCATTTTCAAACATATTTAATCGCTTATCATCCAGTATTCTTTCCGGCTCAATAGGACTCCCGGTGAATACAAAGGAAGCATTACTTTCGATGCTCGGTTTGAGCTTTTCTTTAGCTACCAAAACATTTACTTCAAGGTTTCCGGTTACTGATTTATCTTTACTGCCGACGACTACGGTAAGCTCATCTCCTGCCGAAAGAGTATCTTCGTTCTCCAACAAATGACTATTCCTGTATATCGAATCGATCTTCAGGGTAAAACTGTTTTTTTGTGCGTCATCTACAGAGTAGTTTCCTATCGTTATTTTATTTGCTGTCATTTTTTCATATGCGGAAACTACAAGCACTTCGTCCGGATCCATTTCCGAGAGATCACAGTCATAAATAGATAAAGTTGCTGCTTTCTTTACCTTTCCCGTGTAGTTACCAATTCCTCTTATTTCTACGAATAGAGTATCTCCGGATTTCTTTCTTTTATCATATTTCATTTCATAATCTACATCTTCATGCAGTTCTTTCCCTCTATAGGTAACCTTTACGTGTGGAGTTATAATATTACCCGTATACCGGATTCTGTTTCCATCCCGGAGTTCCACCTTCAGATCACCTTTTTTACCGAGGGTCGTACCACTAATATTTATAGGAGAAATCTTAAACCATTGATTCCTCCCTTTTTCGTCATTTCCTTTAACACTCACTAAGCCATACCCTGCATCTTTGATCTTGCTGACATATATATACGCATTCACGCCTTTTGGATTTTCATTTACATAACCCCTTCCGGTATGATATTCGTAATATTGAACACCCTCATCCTTAAACTTTACTGATATTTTCTCCGGAAACTGAACCCCACCGTCATACACAAAACTATCACAAAAATCTACTGATAAAACTGTACCACCGTAGTTTTTGTTCGTAGGATCACTATCCTTATATTCTTTTACAATAGTGAACGATGTTGAGGCAAGCGTTCCACTGCGATTAGGAGAACGGCCATTAATAGCTACGGTCACGTCTTTTCCTACATCTTTTCCTCCTGAATATTCGATCGTGTAATCACTTTTTCCGCTAAGTATTCTCCCACCTTCTATATCATAATCCACAACTATAGGTATAGGTTCAATGGGCTTTTTTATATAATCATATTCTTTTTCTATACCGTATATCTTTACACCGGTGAGCTGTTTACCATACGTAGCAGACTCAGGGTCGGTATCATACGCCTTATAATCATAGAGCTTTTTCCCGTCAGCGGTTGTAAATGAAGCGGTATACCTCGTTGCCTTACCTTCAAATAACACTTCTTTTTCAACCTTTACATCTGCCTCTATGGTCGTGTCATCAAGTTTGTTTGGGGCAAGAGACTTAACATCAGATGTCGGAGTTTCACTTGGTGTCGGAGTTTTGCTTGGTGTCGGAGTTTTGCTTGGTGTCGGAGTTTTGCTTGGTGTCGGAGTTTTTCCGGGTGCCGAAGTCACTGCGGGTGCCGGAGTCCCTACGGGTGCCGGAGTCCCTACGGGTGAGATATCCTCTCCGGATGAAGCACCCCCTCCGGATGAAGCATTCTTTTTGGTCTGCTCGATAGGTTTTCCATATGTCATATACTCTACATTTACCTTCGGCGCAGGATCTCCCAATGTGGCCTTGACCTCCGGCGCAGTATTTCCCGGCGCAGCCGGAACCTCCGGAAGCTGGCTATCCCATATTGCTTTATATCCCTTGTAAACAAGTCTGCGGGCATAACCGATCTGTCCTGCATTCGGGAAGAAATACTCACATTTATCTACTACGTCCTTTGCATTTTCATCTCCGCTTACATCTGTACTGTATTCTGACAGATCCGCGGTCGCGATAAAGAATGCCTCTTTCAAATTGGTTGATATGTTTGCAGGGTCACTGGTCATCTTGGCTTTGATCGGATTTGTTGTTATCTTCTTGCGCTGCTTTTTCGAAATGTATGTTACGGTATACTCCATCTGCGGATACGGTTGACCTTTTGTCCATTTATCCGGCCACTCGGTAGTCCACTTAACGGATGGAGCATACATAACGTCAGCTCCGTATTTTTTCACTGATTCGAGATCTGCGGCCTTGATCGGCGCAATAGAATCCTCTTTTTCGTAATACTCATCCTTCACTCCGATCACCTTGGCCGTAAACTTTCTGTAGCCTTTTACGGTGGTATCCTCAGTGATACTTATATTGTTTCCATCATATGTTTTTGAAAGCTTTTCACCGGAACCGTTTGATGACTCATACGTTACGGTCACCTCTGCCTTTACGACCGATGCCGCACTTCCCGAGATAACGGCATCCGAGTCAGACGGTGTCCATCTCCAAACAGGCTCGCCCGAAAGAATCATTCTCTCTCCCCAGGTAGCCTTAAACGTCTTATTCTGATCAAATTTTACTTCATCTCCCGGCTGATATGTCTTTCCGTCACACTCCCAGCCAAGGAAGTCTGCTCCCTTCGGTCCTTTAAAATCACATTTGGGAAGGCTGATCTTGCTACCCTCAAGCATCGTGATCCCATCCATCTTCCCGCTTCCGCCGTTTGCGTTGAAGGAGATGTTGTAGTAGTATGTGTTGACATACGATGTTGAGGAGGAGCCGGAGTAGGTGAAGTTGGCGAAGATAAGGTAGGTATATGTAGTGTCACTAACTCGTATGTCCGGCAAAAATTCCCCATTATTACCCCCTATATCCTCTTGATTTCGCACACCGAGTATCATATTATCATTGTTCTTTTTTACGCCTATTATTGGTGTACTTCCATTTGCGTCAGCATACCACCCGTTAAATCTGAGTCCTGATTGTGACGGGGTTTGGAGAACGTAATGGGATGTGTTATCCGGATTAGTTCCGTTATTATATATAACCCCGCCAGGCACCTCACCACCGGGATTTCTCAGAAGAGTTGACGTAACATCTGAACTGCCATCATACAGACGATAACCACCAGCTGTTGATCCGGTAAAGTAATATGCCACCATCACCGTGCCACCCGCTGCCTTGGCAGAAGGCGGCTGTATGTTGGGGATCACCATAGAAAGTGCCAACACCAAAGTAAGTATAATCTTTCTGCTTCTCTTCATCCTAAAAAACATGGTTTTCCTCCTCATGATCATAATATCTGAATAATACCATGGTTTCGCAAATCGGGTCATCCACGCAATAACCCACGATATATATTTTAACATTTTTCGAGGGAAAATACAACCAAAATTTGCTCAGCAATCTTCTTTTCGTTTCATTTGACAATTCCCGGATTATATTATAAAATTATACTTAATTCCGATAATTTATACCTCTTTAGATTCTTCAAAAACGCCACGGTTACATGAAGCTATTTTTTGAAAGGAGCATGTCTATGAAAAAATTTTTCAAGAAAGTAACTACCATCGCTCTGGTGATGGCTATGGCACTCTCACTGGGGACAGTGAAGCAGAGTGAGGCAAAGACAAAGATGAGCCCTAAAGCAGCGATAAAGGGAATTAAGGTGCTCAACCCTGAGGATTTCCAGGATATTCCGCTTGATCCGCTTAATAATGAATCTATCAAGATAGAGTATAAAGTTTTGTTCAAAGATAATTGCGGATTATCCAAGAAGGAAAAAAAGAATGCGAGCAAAGTTACTTTTGAGACAACCAATAAAGATATAGTAAAAGTTAATAAAAATGGTGAGGCAAGTGGCTTCGCTAGCGCCGGAAAGGCAACGATTGTTGTTAGATCCAAGACAAATAAAAGAATAAGGACTGATATTAGTGTTGAAGTGTCATCAGACTTAGATATGGTGTTCAAGTATTCAAACCTTTATTATGTAGTGCCAAGTATTCCTTGTGAGATCAAGCTTGGTGATAAGGATGCACTTGGACATGAGTTTGATATAAAGACTACTTTTAGTGGAAAGATCTCAGATTTTGTATTTAGTTCATTTGATGCAGCAGATGAGAGGAGTACATCGGATAAGGCCGTTGTTGATGCGAATAAAGGAAAAATTGATGTCAAGGATTTCGGTTGCGTTTATATAGAGTGTGCATATAAGAATGAACCTGAGGTCGGCGATTCATTTAATCTGTATATCCTCACGCAGGAACAGTTTGATACTATGAAACAGGCCGGCGAGATCCTTGATGAGAAAGAGAATGTCTTTGATGATGATGATGATGAAGAGGAAGATGACCCTAACGAAGTAGAGGATACGGACGAGTCGGAGGACGAGTTTACGACAGATGATTGAGAACGCTTCGCGTTCTTCCCCCCGGGGCCTATGGTTCGATTCATCCGGGTCCCAGGGAATCGTAGGGAACATTCGCCTACGGCTCAGTTCCCTCGGGGCACCTATGGTTCGATTCATCCGGGTCCCAGGGAATCGTAGGGAACTTCGCCTACGGCTCAGTTCCCGAAAGAACGCTTCGCGTTCTTCCCCCGGGGCCTATGGTTCGATTCA
>CAMVOY010000069.1 GCA_947169235.1 uncultured Lachnospiraceae bacterium
GTCAGGAATCTGACATACTCTGCGACCTCACTGGGAAGCTCTTCCTCGTTTCGTATGCGCGCTATGGCCTTTCTGACCGGTCGGATGATCAGTATCGAGCTCATGACGATGATTCCGAGCATGATGATGATCAGTATCACGGTCAGCGCGTGTTCAAAAAATACCTGCAACTTGAGTTTATTAGCCATTTCGACCTGTTGAGCCTGGATGCCTGTGGAAAGCGAGTCCATCGACTTCTGCATGTATTCGGATATTGAATCCTTCACTGCCTTATACTTCGAGCCGAAAACGAGATCGACTGCGTGTTCTTTTTTCTGGGTATCTGACATCTGCTTTTCGGCAGGGGACAGAACCACTGTCTGTACCTCCTCGGGATATGTAGACAGATCGTGTCCGTAAGCCTGGCCGATGAGCTTGGCTGCCGTGTACTCGCTGCCCATGAGTTCCGTTGACTCTGACATCGCTTTTCTCAGGTTGTCAAGCGCTGCCACGTACTCGGAGTGACTCTGGATATCCTGAAGTGCTTTTTCACGCCTCTTTGTGACATGAACCTCAGTAAAATAATTGTCAAGATACGTGCGTTCGCCGGTTGCGACGAAGCATCTGATCTGGTCGGTCAGATAGTCAGAGCCTACCTGGAGATCATACGCGCTGGTTCGCCATTTGCTCAGGTTCTGAGTGACCTCATGAGTCTCATCGTAGATGTTTGAAGTGATCTGCATCGCAACGAACATGGCGATACTGGCGATCACACCGACGATAAACATGCATATATTGAGTCTCTTTAGCTGGATTCCGCGTTCTTTTATCTTTGCAAACATAATCTGTTTTGGATCCTCCCGGTGTACATATTATGTGAAAAAGCTACACGCTTTCATTATACAACACTTTTTTTATGATGTCACGTTTTATTTGAAAGTTGTTTGTTGTATTCGAGTATATGATTTTCGAGGTCAACAGCCTCCGGCGACATGCCGACTTTGTTTATATACAGCGATATCTCACGTGTAGGGATGCCCACGTCGACATTTATCCGAAAAATACTCCCGCGCTCGATAGCAGGTCTGACGTACTCCTCGGCGATGCATGCGATCCCCATGTCATTCTCGACAAATGCCAACGCCTGTCGCATGGTGGAAGCCTCGATGTTCGGATGAAGGATGGCGCCGTGAGAGGCGAACAGTCTGTCGTGGATAGAGAAGCTCTCAGAGTCACGCTGCAGCGTGATAACGGGATAGGATGTGAGGTCCTTTAGGGACACTGTCCGTCCGTAAAGCTCATCTCGAAATGCATTCCCTGCGATGGGGATTTCGAAGAAGGTGTATAGGATATGTTCTCTGAGGATGGGTTCCGAGAAACTCGTTGTCGTGATGATCGCGAGGTTGACCGATCCGTCGATCACACCTTTGATCAGGTTCGGAGTCGAATCATTCAGAATCCTTATATTTACATCTTTATTTGAACGAGTAAAATCTTTGAGCGGAGGAAGAATCCTGTTTCTGATCACGACATCGGTGATACCGATCGAAATGCCGAGAGATATGGTCCACTTTCTGCCATTCACCATGGTTCTTAGGTTGTCCTCTGCGAGACGGATATGCTTGTGAGCCTCAGAGACATGTTCGTAGAGGAGCTGCCCCTGATTTGTCAGTCTCACACCGCGGTGCGAACGGTCAAAAAGCTTGCAGCCAAGCTCGCTCTCTAAATTGTTTATGGCTCGTGCTATGTTGGGCTGTGAGTTCAAAAGAACCTTTGCCGCCTGGTTAAAGCTCTGGTAGCGTGCTACATAATAGAATATCTTATAGTATTCATATGAGATAGACATGGAAACCTCCTTGTTTTCAAAAAATGACCCGATTGAAGATCTCATGGATGAGTTATATCATTATGATATAACATTGTATCATATTAAGTCTTTTCTTTCAACTGATTTTATTATATAATAAAGCGTAGATATACGGGTTTCCGTATTATCGGAGACGCATAAAGCGTTTCTTGAAAAAAGCCAGGGCGGGTGAGAACCTGCTCTCCCCTTCAATATAATAGAGGTCCCTACACACCAGGGACCTCTATTCTTTTTGTGTAAGCTTTTGGCAAAAAATTATATACAAGACGCTCGAAATAGTGTATAATTAGAAAGGTTATGTTGACCTGAAAGGGAAGGAGACTAAGGTGGCTTTTTTATCAAAGTATACGGACTATAAAAAGATATGTATTCAGTGTCATGACAATCCCGACGCGGATGCGCTCGCCTCGGGACTTGCCTTGTACAGGTTTTTTGCGAGCAGGGATGCACTTGTCAGATTGATCTACGGCGGGAGCAGGCAGATCACCAAGCCAAACCTGCTCATGATGGTGGACAGACTCGAGATCCCGGTAGAGTACGAGGACGGTGAGATCGACTGTGATCTTCTGATAACGACCGACTGCAGGTACGGTGAGAGCAATGTCTCGCATTTCGATGCGCCAAAGGTTGTTGTCATCGACCATCACCAGGGAGATGATGTGCAGGATGACGATGTGCTTATCAGGAGTAATCTCGCTTCGTGCTCGACCATAGTTTGGGATCTGCTCACCAAGGAAGGGTATGATGTCAACGCTGATGAGAATCTCGCAACAGCGCTTTACTACGGTCTATACACCGATTCGAGCGCATTTGAGGAGCTCTATCATCCGATGGACAGGGATATGAGAGACCTGTTAGAAAAGGATGACAAGCTGATATTCAGACTTATCAATACGAACCTGTCAGTAGATGAGATGGGCGTGGCCAGTCGCGCGCTCGTAGGGCAGAAGATGTCAGAGAAGTACCGCTATTCGGTCATAGAAGCAGAGGAGTGTGATCCGAATATCCTCGGTATCATCAGTGATTTCGTGATCCAGGTGGATCGGATAGACACGTGTATCGCATTCAACCCGAATCAGGGTGGCTACAAGTTGTCCGTCCGCAGCTGTGTAAACCTCACCAAAGCGAACGAGCTTGCAGAGTATGTATGCAAGGGGCTCGGAGGCGGTGGAGGCCATATAAACAAGGCAGGCGGATTTATCTCAGCGTCAGCTTTCGAAAAATCTCACGGCACCAAAAAGATGACGGATTACCTCAGCGAGAAACTCGACGAGTACCATGAAGCGTACGAGATCATCAGAGCTGAGGAATATGATATCGACATATCCGACATGGACAGATATGCGAAGAAATCCATCAGCGTAGGATATGTTGAGGCATCGGAGATCCTTTCGCCCGGAACATGTATTCTCGTGCGTACGCTGGAGGGAGACGTCGAGATAAAAGTGACCGAAGACCTCTATCTGATGATAGGCATCGAGGGGGAGGTTTATCCGATCCGCAGAGAGAAGTTTTTGTCGAGCTACATACCTACCGATGACGATTCGGATATAACGTTCGAGTATGAGCCGACCATCAGGGATATCGTGTACGGCGATGTATACAGGCTTACCGAGTATATGAAGATATGCGTAGCGATCGGAGAGACATGCATATACGCGAAAAAACTCACGAAACAGGTCAAGGTGTTCACCACCTGGGATAAAGACAGATACTATCGCGGGGAGATAGGAGACTATCTCGCAGTCAGGGAGGATGATATGCATGATATCTACGTGATCCGCGGGAAGATTTTTGACAAAACATATGAACCGTGTTCGGATCCTGAATAATAAAAGGCTAATTGGAGGAAAGCTGAAAAATGGAAACATTCGAGAATATATTGTCGAGTATTGATGACGTGGTTTGGGGGCCGGTGATGCTGGTGCTTTTGATGGGAACGGGGATATTTTTGACGTTCCGCACGAGATTTCTGGGTTGGAGAAACCTCGCATACGCACTGAAGAGCGGACTCGGAAAAAAGGCCAGGACCAAGAGTGGGACAGGTGATATCTCGCCGTTCTCGGCACTTACCACAGCTCTTGCCGCTACGATCGGTACCGGAAACATAGTCGGCGTGGCTACCGCGATGGTCTCGGGAGGCCCCGGAGCACTTGTATGGATGTGGATTTCAGCGTTCTTTGGTCTGACGTCGAAGTTCTCCGAGTGCATGCTCGCCATCAAATACCGTGAGGTAAACGAACAGGGAGAGATGAGTGGCGGCCCGATGTACACCATGAAAAACGCCCTGAAAAACAAGCGTTTCGGTGCGACTCTCGGATTTCTGTTTGCTCTGTTCACGGTGATCGCCTCATTTGGTATCGGTGATCTGACTCAGGCCAACTCGATCACGGAGGCGCTGTACAATACATTTAACATCCCTCAGTGGGCCGCAGGTCTCGTGATCACGGCACTCGCGCTGATCATCATCGTCGGCGGCATCAAAACGATCTCAAAGGTTTCTCAGGTCGTAGTGCCACTCATGGCGGTATTTTACATCATTGCGGGCCTGATCGTGATCATCATCAACTATAAAAATGTTCCGGACGGCTGCATGATGATACTAAAGAGCGCGTTTTCTCTGGAGGCGGCGGGAGGCGCCGGACTTGGTATTTTTGTATCATCGATGATGCAGGCGATGCGATTCGGTGTGGCCAGGGGAGTGTTCTCAAACGAGGCCGGCATGGGCTCGGCTGCGATCACGGCAGCGGCGGCGTCCACACACAATCATGTGCACCAGGGTTACATCAACATGACAGGAACCTTCTGGGATACCATCGTGGTCTGCACGATCACGGGACTCTGCATCGCAAGCTCGGGTGTGCTGGGCATCACAGATGCAGCAGGAAACGCGGTGACCGGTTCGGCACTTACGATAGCAGCTTTTGAGTCGGCGCTCGGACCCGTTGGCGGATGGTTGGTCACCATAGGGATAGCGCTGTTTGCATTCTCTACGATTCTCGGATGGGAGTATCACGGAGAAAAGGCTTTTGAGTACATATTAAAGAGTCACAAATACAATATGATATATCGCGTGTTCTTCTCGTTGATAGTATATGTCGGCGCGACGACGACGCTTACGATAGTCTGGAACTTCTCTGACATAGCGAATGCCCTTATGGCTATACCTAACCTGATCTGCCTGCTGATGCTGAGCAAGGAGATCGCGGACGATATGAAGGGATTCCAGCCTGCGATAAAGGAGCAAAAGAAGAAGAGTAAACAGGCTTCGTAAACCGATTCGTACGAGGGGTATTCATAAATGGAGATTTTGGTTCGTGGCGGTACCGCCGAATACGTGGAAAAGAGATCGCGCTTCATAGCGACGCTCATCCCTGTTACGTCTGAGGCGGAGGCGACGGAGAAGATAGAAGAGCTACGAAAAAAATACTACGATGCCAGACACAATTGTTATGCCTATATCGTCTTTTCTGATGATAAAAAGGATATCATCGAGAGAAGTTCGGATGATGGTGAGCCGTCAGGTACGGCAGGCCGCCCGATGCTGGATATTTTGTCAGGAAATCAAATCAGAAATATATTGGCAGTAGTTACCAGGTACTTCGGAGGAACACTCCTCGGATCGGGTGGTCTTGTGAGAGCATACTCGACGGCCGTGAAGGATGCCCTTGCCAATTCAGATTTAACCACGGTTTCTCAGGGTGAACGGCTTGTAGTAAAACTAGATTATACAAATCTTGGCAGCTTGCAGTACAAGATGCGGGAATGCCGAGTTTCCGAGTTGTCAGGCGACTATGGGAATTGTGTGACACTCGATTTGGTCATACCCGAGGATGAACTCGGAAAGTTTAAAAAGGAATTGACGCAACTCTTTGCAGGAAAGGAAGATGTCGAAGATTTGGGTCCGGTCACATATGGCGATTCAGGTGGAGAGGTATTCTTACTATAGCTGTAGAGCGACTGAAATTCGGGGTGATATTTTCGTAGTTTGATATGTATGACTTAGATGGATATTCTGCGGGAATGATTTAATTTTTGGATGGAGAAAGAGTAAATGGATCTGCTTGATTATCTTGGTGAACAGAATAAGGAAAAAGAGTCCCCGCTTGCATCGAGACTCCGTCCGAAAACTCTTGATGAGATAGTAGGACAGGAGCACATCATCGGCAGGGACAAAATGCTTTATCGCGCGATAAAGGCAGACAAGCTGAGCTCGGTTATATTCTACGGACCGCCGGGCACGGGAAAGACAACTCTGGCCAGAGTGATAGCAAATACGACCAGTGCCAGGTTCTGTCAGATCAACGCCACCTCCGCCGGGAAGAAGGACATGGAGGCTGTTGTGACCGAAGCAATGCAAAACCTGGCAGCCTATCAGCAGAAGACGATCCTTTTCATCGATGAGATACATCGTTTTAATAAGGGGCAACAGGATTATCTGCTTCCGTTTGTCGAGGACGGTACGGTGGTGCTCATCGGAGCGACTACGGAGAATCCTTATTTCGAAGTGAACGGGGCTTTGATCTCGAGATCGATCATATTCGAATTGAAGCCGCTAACCAATGAGAATATCAAATGCATAATTAAGAAAGCGATAGAAGACGACGAGCGTGGGCTGGGAAGTTTTCGTGCAATCATAGATGATGATGCTTTAGAGTTTCTGGCAGATGTTGCCGGAGGGGATGCGCGTACAGCTCTCAACGCCATAGAACTCGGAGTGCTCACTACGGACAGATCGGATGATGAAAAGATACATATCACGATAGAGGTCGCGCAGGAGTGCATACAGAAAAGGAAGGTCTCATATGACAAGACCGGAGACAATCACTATGATACCATCTCTGCTTTCATAAAGAGTATGAGAGGATCCGATCCGGATGCTGCCGTTTATTATCTGGCAAGGATGCTGGAGGCGGGTGAGGATATAACCTTTATCGCACGGCGCATCATGATCTGCGCATCCGAGGATGTGGGTATGGCCGATCCCATGGCGATAGTCGTGGCGAGTGCTGCGGCAAACATAGTCGAGAGAGTCGGAATGCCCGAGGCCAGGATACCTCTTTCGGAGGCTGCCGTCTACGTTGCGACGGCACCGAAGAGCAATGCTTCATATCTTGCGATCGATGCGGCCATATCATATGTGAGAAATCATCCCGGTTATGCGATACCGCCATATCTGCAGGATTCGCATTATGGAGGAGCGGCTAAGCTTGGAAGAGGGATCGGTTACAAGTATGCTCATGATTTCCCGGGGCATTATGTGGAGCAGCAGTATCTGCCGGATGAGGTAAAGGATGAGCATTTCTTTACTCCGGGAGAAAACGGATATGAGAAAAGGATAAGAGAGTACTTTGATAAGATAGATGCAAAGCATTATAAGGAGTAGATATGAACGAAGAAATGATTGAAGAAATGACTGAAGAGATAATGGAATCTGAAAAGCAGGAGAATACCGTTTTAGAGACGGAAAATCAAAACAAGAATGAAGAAAACGACAAAAACCCGACAATCAAACGACCACTGTCTCACCGTATATTTGCGTGGATAGTCATCGTTTTGCTCCTTGCGATGTATGTGATAACATTTGTGGCTGCGATTTCGGGCTCCGGATCGGCGTCCCAGCTCTTTATGATGAGCCTGGGATCCACGGTTGTACTCCCGGGAGTGCTCTGGCTGCATATAAGATTATGGAAGCATTCAGTAGAAAAAACTCTTGACAAGCACAAATCTATGTGATACTATACTGATTGCTCCGAAAAAGGGCATTTCGAGGTGTGGCTAAGTTTGGTATAGCGCTGCGTTCGGGACGCAGAGGTCGCAGGTTCAAATCCTGTCACCTCGACGAGTGATAAACAACGAAAACTCCGCGGTTTGCGGAGTTTTCTTATCTTTCCTTTCATTGGAATCAGCTCCTTTCTCAATCAGCCCCTCCGTAGAGAGTCTGTAGACGAGCAGACGTACCAGATATTCAGGAGGCTTGCGTTTACCACATTCCCAGTCCTCAAGAGTACGTCTGGGGATATCGAAGTATTCACAGAACTTCGCCTGAGTCATTCCTGCCTCAGCACGGATGCTCTTGATCTGCTTTTTCATTTCCATGGTCACTGGCCTCCTTTCAGAAATTCAATGAACATGTCTTCGCAGGACGCACATCCGTGTGCGTCCTGCGAAGACATGTTCATTGACGCCATCCGTGTCTACGGCTTATTTTCCTCACTTTTATTATATCACGCAACGCGTGGATTTGCAAGCAAAAAGAGTATATCGCATACTAAACTTTGAAGAAAATAGTATTTGACAAAAAGCCCTAATCAATATATACTTATATTTGTAACGAATTATGATAAAATATTGATAAGGAGATTACCTATGATGCAAATTAGACCAGTATCGGATTTACGAAATCATTTTTCCGATATCGAAAATATTGTAAACTCAGGTCAGCCGGTCTTTCTAACCAAAAATGGATATGGTTCGATGGTCGTATTAAGTCTGGAAGAATACTCTAAACTATCGGACTATATTGAGTCTGCCTTGGACGAGGCGGATTTTCTTGCTGAGACAGATCCGCGTAGATTAACACACGAGGAAGTCTTTGAAAACATAGGGAGGATTCTTGATGAATAATAGCCAATATACTCTTTCCTATCTGCCTCAGTTTTACGTAGATTTTTCAAATGCGGTCTTGTACATAAAAAACGAATTACAAAATCCTACCGCAGCAAAAAAACTTGTGGGCGAAGTGAAGAAGGCAATAGAAAAACGTCTTCCGAACTGCGAAGCCTTTGAACCATACATCTCAAAACACGAAAGACGATATAAATACTACAGAATTTATCTGAGAAGCTACACAATATACTATGTTGTTATCGATGATGATCCGAGCGGTCAAAAGAAAATGGAAGTACGACGTCTTCTTGGTAATCGACAAAATGTCAGTGAAATAATATAAATTGGTATCAACCAGCAAGCTTGCTAATACGGTAAGCTTGCTGTTTTATTTGAAGGAAATCCATCGACAAAAATGACGATTTTCTCCAGATGCAA
>CAMVOY010000070.1 GCA_947169235.1 uncultured Lachnospiraceae bacterium
CGTCACCACACGCTGTCAGCATCATCATACACACCATAAAAATGCCAAGCAGTTTTCTTCTCATCCTCACTATACTCCCTTATATTTCACTCTCAGATAGATAGCAAAGCTGACCATACCGACAGTCTGAATAATATGGAAAATAACTGATGTCCAAACGATGCGAAGATTCATCCCGAAAACAGATATTTTGCTGCTGTCAACCGCACAAAATGCAGTCAAAAATAGCAACGCCGCAGCCACAGATAATATCTCCAGCATCCTGTTTTCAAGTATGACTGCAGTGATTATCACACCTATGACCAGAGCACCCGCCATAGTCAGATATTTGAAACCATGAGTATGATTGTATATATTAATAAGGTCCGCTCTTTTAAGAGTTCCCTTGGGAGTATTCAGAGCAAACAGATCCACTATAAACCTGCGATACATAACAGATACCACTGCGTGGATCAATTCGAGTCCAACCAGGATCACTGCCCATACTTTAAGGAGTTTGAGCATGACATCCGCAGACAACGCAGACAGACTCTCACCGAGCTTGTCCTCCTGCAGACGTCCCATCATCTTTCGGTCTTCCTCATCGATCACACCTATGTATTTTTTAACCTTTTTGATCGCAAGTACAAAAACCAAAAGAGTAAGAGCGATGGAAAGACAGGTTACGATATACTCCGCAGTCCATATCCTTATGTTTAAGATATCAGGTTTTTTGCTCTTGCCATGCATACAGATCCTGATCACAAACTGCGCGATCACAGCCATGATCTGAATCACTGTTGCATTTATCAGCGCCTGCGAAAGAATGTGTTTTTTAGATGACAGGTACATAAAGATCCTCCTTTATCATTTCTTTTTGTTTTCGTTTTTCCAATCACTCCAGCCGTCAGTCTCAAATGAATGAATGATCCTTCCGAGCTGGTCTGCTATATACTCACCTTTATAGAACACGCTCTCACACAGTTCACACGCGATCACTCCGTAGATCGATACACCGTGAAAAATAGGCAGCACGATATATCCACTGCACTTCGATGAAAGCTCCTCGCGTACGAACATATCTCTGACTGCTCCAAGCTGTCTCTCCTCGGACGGGATGTACAGCTTTCCATCCTTCATAACGCATTTCAGCCTGATGGTCTCAGGGAAATCCGCCTCGCCGTCTTTCTCATATTTGACGGGCTTATCGTAGAGATATATGGCTACATTATCCATGCCCAAAAGCTCTACTCCATCGATCAGGTCATCGATCGACTTTGCATCCTCACCCGTATAGTCCGTATTCTCCGCCAAAAACAGTTGGATCTTTTGTCTGTCTGACCCTATCAGTCTGGCATCTCTCTCCTTTTCCTGCGACAGAGAATATATCATCTTATTTTTCAGTCTGAGGAACAGTTTATTGATCATCGCATTCGTCGACAGTGACTCCTCAGCCACATTGTTTATGGCTATCTGGAACCTGTCTATGCTTACCATCAGCTTCCTGATATCAGTATAAGCGAGTGCGTTATTGTCAATAAAAATATCCACGAGCTTGCATATCTCTTCGTTTTCCTCATAACTCATATAACGTTTTCTGAGGCTCGCTATTATTCTTGAAACAAACTCAAAGAAAAGTCTTTTTAGATTTACATCCTCCCTCAGATAGTTCTCATTTCTGTATCGATAGAAACACTCATTGAACATCCTGTATATGGCGCTGTCGCTGACATTCATCAGATCGATGGCCGTAAAGTCATACATGTCTATCTCGAGAGACTGCCTGCCGTAGAGCATGGTCGGGACAAGCTCGGATGTCACACTCTCTCCGTTCATCCAGTCGAGCAAAAGCTCCATCGCGCGGCGTCCCACGGTCGTTTCTTTTGATCCTACGGATGCCAGGGACGGGATGAGCTCTCCTGCCATGTGCGTGTTATCAAAACCGAAAACGTAAATATCTTTTCCGGGCACCAGACCTCTTTTTTCCATTACGGCATACAGGCCGATAGCCACCGAATCATTGACGCAGAATACCGCCTCCACGTCAGGATTTTTGTCAAGCAACAGCTCAGCTTCCTTCTCCGTGTTTGCGCTCATGTCGCTCTCCACGAAGGAATCCTCGGAATACTGAAGTCCTTTTTCAGTAAGTGTTTTTTTGAATATAAGCTTTCTGAGGAGCGCATCGTTGTTGTCATCACGACCGCCGAGCATACAGATATTCTTCACGCCGTATATGTTGATCAGGATGTCTATCGCCTCGCGAATACCCGCTTCGTTATCATACCTGACGGACACACAACCCTCAAGGTCTGCAGATATGAACACCTTCGGTATGTCCCTGTAATGCTTCATGATAGACGAGCGCAAAAATGACTCGCCGAGATAATTCAAGCTACCCAAAGAAAGTATAAGACCATCAATATCACACATTTCAACGATCTTATACACGGAATTACAGATGGACCTGTATGCATGCTTGTTTTGGTCATTGTAGGTATCATCATCGTACTTTCCTACCATGACAACCAGACGGAAGTCTTTTCCGTCCGGCATAGCGTGGTACACACTGTGTATGACTTCTCTTGTGTAATCAGCGAAGAGATCCTCTACCATAAGACCTATGACTCTACGGTCACCGGATGAACTCTTTCCCTCTCTCCGCATCTGCTCCGTAAGCTTCAATTCGATTCTCCTATCTGCGGGGAGGGCTTGGAAAACAGGTACCCCTGCGAATAATCAATGCCATACAATATCAGCTTTTTCTGTATTTCTTTATTCTCAACATACTCTGCAACTATGGACATCTTTCTGGAGGACAGATCTTTCCATGCGCCCATCAGAGCCACCAGGTTTTCACTCTCTCTGTCGACATGACAGTTTCTCACGATGGAGCCGTCCAGCTTGAGGAAATCCGCTTGTATACTTAGTATATGCTGCAGGTTTGAATACCCGCTACCGAAATCATCTATGGATATCCTTCCACCGAGTGAGTGTATCTTGTCAACAAAGCTTACCAGATACTCGTACGCCTCGATATCCTCATTTTCCAATATCTCAAATACAAAGTTCTCCGGATGAGAGGCTGAAACGAGGTTGTCATATATGAGCTCAGTGATATCATCATTCTTTATGTCGCGTAATCCGAGGTTAATGCTGACGCTGAGCTGCGGATATTTTTTGAACATATCAAATACCTTTTCGATCATTATCTTTGAGATCGAGTCATACAGAAGGCCATAGGATCTGGCCACATCCAGAAACTCTCCCGGATAGTATATCTTTCCGTCCTCATCACGTATCCTCATCAGGGACTCGTAGTGGTGGATCGTACCGAGGTCGTTGTCGTGGATCCCCTGGAAATACGGGATTATCCCGTCATGCGCGATAGCATAGTTGATCACATTCACCATGTGATATCTCTCGCGGATGTTCTCGATATTTATAACATTCACTCCACCGTCATACACAAGGAACTGGATATTTTTCTGAGTCATCTCCATACGCGCTTTGTTATATGAATCACTCAGATTCTCGAGCGTACAGTTGTCGATGATGCAGAACGTCGGCACGATCGCTATAAAATCAGCACTGGTCGTAAACAGATCGTGCTGCAGCGCCTCCATGTCATTTTTAAACTGGGACAGCTTCACCATATACGAAGGTGCACCGATAGCCAGACTCCATTTGTCCAGGATATATATGTGATAGTTTTTGCGCTCCGCACAGCTCGCGCACTTCGCGATGAAGTTCCTATAGGTCATGTTGATGATGTGCTCGGAGAACACGGCTTCTATATTGGCTATATCCGTAACCCGGATCATACATATCCTGTCATAGCCCTTCACTTTCATATCGAGAGAAAGCGCCGCCTCATTAGGCAGATCCTCCGATCCCGAATGCATCAGGTTCAGCTCACAGTCCCTGATAAAGTCAGTAAGTTCCTTCGGTACCTTTACCTTGGACTCAGCCTCGATCTCTCCCTCGACCTCCATAAGGTAGGACAGCAGGTCATTGTTATCAGCAGACAGACTCTCCGTATGCGAGAACACAAATGAATTGAAACGCTGTGAAGCAGGCGCCTCACCCATAACAGACATGACAAATGAGCCGTTAGCGAAGGTGTTCTTACCGTTTACATATGCGATCTCACCCTCGGTAATGCAGCCACACATGTTGGAGTTTTCGTATGCGGACATCTCCCATTTTACACTGTTTGCATACAGTCTCGCCCTCGAAATACACGAGTAGGCAAATATGGTCTCGGCCTTTTCGAAGTTCTCTATCCTTCTGAACATCGCTTTGTTGTCAGCGACTATCTTTCTGTCATATATAAATGCTCTCTTTAGCTTTTTTCCTTTTATCACGTTGTGATTGGCGCGGATCTGATCGTTCTCGTAGTGAAGAAAAATAGGCACGTCCGCGGCATCAGCGTACACAAACGGAAAAAGCTTTGCGATCTCAGGGCGCTCTCTCACTGCCTCTCCCACACTGTCTCTGTAGAACTCATCGGCAGGTCTGCCATCAAGCTCCTTTATTATGGTCCCCTCCGCATCGGTTATCTCGAGCTCATCACCGATCGGCTGCACACCTGTCGCGCAGTAATTGTAGACATCGAGCTCCTCTCCCGAGATCGATGCAACGATGATGGATCTGGATGACCAGCCCTTGTCGTCAAAAACGAATCCACCATTCATGACCTTTCCGAGATTGATATCCGGGGCATTGGCCAGACCTCCTATCATGCGAACTCCCGGCAAAAAGTCATTGCACATCTCGACAAACTTATATACATCCGGGTATTTGCTCGTAAGGAATGTGAGCATCAGCTTTGTATCGATTCCCGCTGCGTTTTCGCGGACATCCATACAGAGCCTCTCTGCCGGCATAGGTTCGTCTTTTTTTTCATCAAATGTTGGAAGTATAGCGGTATGGATACTGCCGTGAGTCATCTGCGTCACGCTGATCACACACTGACTCGGGATCATCTTTCCCTCCTCGATAACCGCCGAGGTTGATGTACCGAATATATGCGCTCCCGGCACCTGCTCCTTTATGAATCCCGCGAGTTCCACTGCCTCCTCCTCGCTGTGGATCGCAGTATGGATGCGGATCAGGATATCACCGCGCTGTGAGTTTAACGAAAGCTGGTTGAAGGTCTCAGCGAGCCTCGCTCTGGAAACATACTGAAAATTCCAAGTGAACATAACCCTTATCTCCTTTATCCCCGTAGTCCTTTTCCCTGTTGTCCGTTTATGAGTGATACTTACCTTCAAGTACATCCATCAGGTACTGTCCGTACTGACTCTTTTTATATATCTCATAAGCCGAAAGCATTCCGGCACGATCTATCCATCCGTTTTCATAGGCGATCTCCTCGAGACAGCTGATCTTTCTGTGTTGATGTTTCTCTACTGTCTGGACGAAATTCGACGCCTCAATGAGCGACTCATGAGTCCCGGTATCAAGCCATGTGAATCCGCGTCCCAATAGCTCTACAGACAGCTTTTCTTTTTCGAGATATATCCTGTTCAGATCCGTGATCTCGAGTTCTCCTCTGTCCGAAGGCGCGAGGTTCTTTGCATATTCAACGACCTTGTTATCGTAGAAATACAGACCGGTCACGCAGTAGTTACTCTTTGGCTTCTCAGGCTTCTCCTCGATGGACACCACACGTCCTTCCTTATCAAACTCGACGATACCGAAACGCTCCGGATCCTCGACATAGTAACCGAATATAGTGGCTCCGTCATCCTTAACGGCGGCCCTTCTGAGGATATCAGTCAGTCCCTGCCCGTGGAAGATATTGTCTCCCAAAACCATCGCCACCGTATCATCACCGATGAAATCCTCACCCAGGATGAACGCCTGCGCGAGTCCGTCAGGCGACGGCTGTACCTTGTACGACAGCTCGATCCCGAACTGCGAACCATCCTTCAAAAGGTTCTCAAATCTTGGCAGATCCTCCGGTGTAGATATGATCAATATCTCACGTATCCCTGCCAGCATCAGCACTGACAACGGATAGTAGATCATAGGTTTATCAAAAATAGGAAGCAGTTGCTTTGACGTCACCTGAGTCAACGGATACAGCCTGGTGCCGGAGCCTCCCGCAAGTACGATTCCCTTCATTTTATCCTCCTCATCTTCCCAAACGATCTGCTTGGGTGATACTTATGGCAATTGTATATTATATCACAGATCATCATACTTGTAAACCATATCAAAAAAGAACCAGACTGAGGTGCATGTGCCGGACTCGGATTCCGCAGGAATCCTCGTTGGACATACACCTCAGTCTGCTGGGTATCGTGTTTCTTAATCGATTTTTGCTAAAACAGTATTCATATATTTTCGGTCGTACAACTTACTCATGTCTCTGATAAAAACATCCGGCTCCGCACCACGGTCTACATCATAGAAACCACCGTTCTTAGAGAAGCTAAAGCGTATCGGGCTGGAGATCTGGAAAATACTCCCGCTAGCTGTCGATCCATATGATACCACACAGGATCCACCGCCACTCGTACGTCCTATCAGAGTCACCTTGCCCGAATCCTTGAACACAGCCGGAACCATATTAGCACATGAATAACTAAAACCTGAAATAAAGCAAAACAGGTTCAGCCCCCTGTTTGCCAATGTATCCTTCTCATCGAAAACCCCGTCAAGGTTTGTATCGACCTTATAATTTGTCATACTCTGAGCACCGGTGATCATATCTTTCGAGGCCATCGAGCTGGTACCGAGAAATGCCGCAAGCAGATAGGCCGCCGTAAACACCACACCACCACCGTTCAGTGACAGATCAACAACTACGTTCTTTATCGGTGATCCGGCTCTGGTGATCTTGTTCACAGCATACTGCACAAGACGTATCGTATCATTTCCCAATGTCGGCAGATCCGCATCCGTAGGGAGAACCTTATGATCTGCTGTAGGGTCAAATCCAAACTCATCAAAAGTGATATAGGCTGTATCTTCCACCTCCTGATAAGGAGGAATACCGTTAGGTGCTTGTTTTTCCCGATATGAAGTCAATTCACTATTAACACCCCATGTTCTGGTGCGAAATGCTCCCTGCGGTATATTTTTTATCTGACTTATGAACCCATCGAAATCCGTATTCCATGACTGCCTTCCGAAATCACAGTGCAGATCATCAAAGAACAGATTGATCGCTGTATACAATGCCAAATCCGTACCGAGAGAATCCTGATTCCTGATCAGACCTACAAGACCCGTATCGTTGAAAAACTCATCAAAACTTTTGATGCCATGACTTTCTTTCAGTCCATACTGACAATCATATAACAGACAAAGCTCTCCATAATTGAAATCAGCAAACTCCTTACTGAATTTCCTTTTCTTTGCGCTGTAATATTTTTCTTTCATATCACCAAGTTGAGTATCATTTGAGATAAATAAACTTTCTCCGTTAAAGACCTGAAATATACCTAAACTGGGAAAAAACAGATCCGAGTATGTCTGTACCGGGATATAAAAGCTTTTCTTATCTTTCAGAAGCTTGATCCCATATTTATTCAGGTTGATCACGATCCTACTGCCATATCGGTTGTAATTGCTTTTCTCATCTGACTGAAACAAGTCTGAAACTGTCCGTATACCGTACTCAGCACCGACTAAGGAGAGACCTTCCTGACGAAAGAACGCATTTATATCGTCAAAGGTGATCGTATTCTTTTTATAATCAAAGATCACTCTGGTCAAACCATAAATGGACGTCTTCGTCCAAGTAACCTTGCTCCCTTTTATTTTTGAGCTGATCGAAAACTTAGTGGGATTGCCACCCTTCTGCAGCTCCTCCACTTCCTTTCGTCTCGAACCGAGTTCAAAGTACGGAATATCGCTTTTTCCATTGTAGTATACCTTATCTTTTTCAGCGTCAGCCAGCGATGCAATGTACTTCATCACCGACTTAGACTTCATGCTGACCGTAGCTTTGGTAGTCTTTGCCCGTACCTGCTTCTCTGCATCAGGTGACAAAGCAATAATAAGTGCCAAAACAAGCATAAGAGCTACACATCTGACAAACATAGATTTCCTTTTTTTCATAGATCAGACCTCCTAAATCTGTTTTCAAAATTGAACAACCTTTTCTAATTCAACTTTATAGACAATTACCGTTCCCATTTTAACCGATAAGCAGATGGGTCGTCAATCCTCTCTTCACTTTCGACTTGAGATTGTTCAAAAATGACTTGTTTTTTCTTCAAGAGCGTTATATTCGGAATCCTCTCTCCTTCCATCAGGATACTCGTAATACACCCTTTACGTTTCGAGATCATATCTCGCGCTTGGCAGCCCTTTTATTTTTCGTGATTATTACCTCTCATTCGTAAATAGTTTTTTAAACAATTAGTCTACTCTCTCCGCTTTCATACGATGCTTGCACTTGTACATCTCCTTGTCGGCAAGGCGCTCAGCATCGTAGATCGAATACTCCTGGTCCGACGTGCAGATCGCGTGGCCGTAGGCGAAGCAGAGCGGAACCTCACTTTGACCAGTCCCGTTAAACTCATCAAGCTTCTGCAAAAGATCCTTAACCACAGCCTGATACGTTGCCTCAGGATCATCACCGGGATCGAGCCCAGTATAAACAAAGAAAAGCCGCCCATCGGCGCAACTGTCATCACTTATTCCACCACATCTCACCGTAAGCTGTCGTGTCCGTCGTATGTCC
>CAMVOY010000071.1 GCA_947169235.1 uncultured Lachnospiraceae bacterium
GTATTGCCTTCACTTAATGAGTGATTGTCGATTATATCGGAAGATAATTTAACTCTGGAGAATAATGTAAAAAGTTTTTAAGCAGGAGGTACGAAAAATGAAGAAAAGTATGGAAAAAGGATTTATCACACCGCATCCGGTATTTATCATTGCAACATATGATGAGAATGGCGTGCCGAATGCCATGAATGCAGCGTGGGCAGGACAGATAGCGCCGACAATGATATCGATAAGTCTCGGTGGACACAGGTCAACCGAGAATATCAAAAAGACAAAGGCTTTGACTGTGAGCTTCGCAACGAGGGAATATGTAGAGGCATGTGACTATGTGGGGATCGTTTCACAGAACAAGGTTCCGGATAAGCTTGAAAAGTGTGGCTTTACAGTAACAAAATCAGAAAAGGTTAATGCACCGATCATCGATCAGCTGCCGGTAGCAATAGAGTGCAAGGTTGTTGATATCCAGGAGGAATACGGAGAGAGTCGTATTGTGGCAGAAATTGTCGGAATGAAGGCTGATGAGAGCGTATTGACGGACGGAGCGGTAGATCTTGATAAGCTTCATCCAATCATGTTTGATACTGTCGCAAAGTGCTACCGAGAGATCGGAGCGAATATCGGTGGTGCCTGGGCGGCAGGAAAGAAGTTTGAGTGATTCCTTTTTTTAAGGAGGACTTTGATATGCAGTGGTTTTTGTTGATTTTGGCAGGAGTGTTTGAGGTTGCGTGGGCGATTGCGATGAAGTATTCTAACGGATTTACAGTGTTAATTCCGTCTGTTATTACTGTGGTTGGGTATATAGCGAGTGCGGTTTTCCTGGCGTTGGCACTGAAACATCTGCCACTCGGTACAGCATATGCGATGTGGACAGGGTTCGGTATCGTTGGGACGACAGTATTGGGAGTGCTTCTCTTTAATGAACGGTTATCGATTCCCCAAGTGATCTGCGTGATCCTGATCGTGATAGGAATTGTAGGACTGAAGCTACTTTCACCATCGGAATAGGTATAGTACCTATGAAGCTATGATATAGTGCAGGATGTTCATTGAAGGACATCCTGCTTTTTTGTTGTCTTGAAATGATACTTGAAAAAAATGCAACTGAAAAATGCAACTGTACAGATTTTTGGACAGGTAGTTGTTGTAGAATCAAAGTAACAGGAGGGGGGTGAGCGTATGCTTCACTTTGTAGGATGGACGCTTAGGACAGTGTTCCGGGTGGTGACGGTGCCGATAAGGGAGGTCATCCACCAATTCAAATGATAAGGACTCGGGAGGAAGATATGTTTAGAAGGATCAGGTTTTGGTTGAAGAGGGATTCCCGCAGGATGCATTGCAGGGCTTTTTGCGGGACATGTCCATACTTCGAACAGTGTGCATGCGAAATGACGAAGGAGGAAGGGAAAGATGAGTGAGAAGTGGCAACTTAACGTAATGACGATCGCAATGGCCATCGGGATTGTTCTCGTATGGATCACATGGGATCCGGGTGTGGTGATTTGTACGATGGTGTTGACGGTGTTGAGACTCGGAAGTTTGTTTTTCGAGTATCCGGATATGATTGGAATCGAAGTCGATGAGTATGAGAGATGAAGGGAGGCTATTATGAACGAGAATTATGGATGGTTTAGTAAGAGGGTGGATTTTAATCTCTTGCAGGATGCTGAACACTATGATGAGCCGGGTGTAAAGTACCATGTGTGCCCGATGTGCGGTGGAGACTATCTCCCGAAGGATTTCACAGATGTTTGCGGTCAGCCGATGTGCGTTGACTG
Organism: uncultured Lachnospiraceae bacterium; assembly: GCA_947169235.1. Classification (GTDB taxonomy): domain Bacteria; phylum Bacillota; class Clostridia; order Lachnospirales; family Lachnospiraceae; genus Eubacterium_F. Next base: position 1,776 of record CAMVOY010000071.1, read on the forward strand.
CTGGAGCGAGTATTATGAGTGGGAGAATAACAGAAGTACAGTAATGAAAGCGGCGTGGGCTTGTATTTGATTGAGAAGATGTGAAAGAAATATATGCCGTTGATATCATGATATCGAAGATAAGGTGTGACCTTTACATTATTCTGATATAGTAGTAAAATGTGACCAGTATCAGTGTGAATGAATGACTGTGAGGTGCCTATGGCTTTTCAGATTATAAGAGACGACATTACGAAGGTGACGGCGGTTGCCTTTGCAATCAGTATGCACTTAAATCTCGATGAGACGAAGGACTTCCTTTCGAGGGCAGGCTATGCGCTGTCACCGAGCAGTAAGTTCGATCTGATCGTGAGATTCTTTAGCGGTTCGATGGGCGGACTGGAGAGCGATACCATCGGCTTTATGGGTGCAAATATCGACGCTGTCGAGGTGGCAGGGAGGTTTGGTGTGGCTGAGGATCGTGCGGTGACCTATGAATGTGATAATGTCGGTACAACACTTAATTTCAGTGTGATGAATAAACTCGTCGGAGCTGTGAGAAAATGCAAGAGCAAGGACGGTATGTCAGCGTGTCTGGATGAGGGTGCATTTTTAGATGAGATCCGCGAGGATTATGAGAAGAGACATAAGTGATTGACGTCGCGTTAACACGTGTAATCTCGTGCATTGTGCGGAGTTTGATGTTGAAATAAGATGATAAATGGTTTATAATCGGAGGTGGTTGTATGATAGGAGCTATACTTGGTGACATGATTGGTTCACCTTATGAATTTATAAAAGACGGAAATGGGAAAACTAAGGAGTTTCCGCTGTTTGTCGATAGGTCAACATTTACTGATGACTCGGTGATGTCCATAGCGCTGGCAGATGCGTTGATGGGGATCAGCGATGTGACAGAAGAATCGGTGAAGAAGGCTGTCATAGAATCCATGCAGCGTTGGGGAAGGAAATACCCCAACGCCGGATATGGCGGGAACTTCTATGGATGGATCTTTGATTCGAATCCCCAGCCATACGGGAGCTGGGGTAACGGTTCGGCTATGCGTGTATCGCCGGTAGGGTGGTTGTATGACTCGCTTGAGCAGACCAGAGAGGTTGCGAGATGGACAGCCGAGGTGTCGCATGATCATCCTGAGGGGATAAAGGGTGCCGAATGCACGGCGTCAGTGATTTACTTGGCTAGAACCGGTGCGTCAAAAGAAGAGATCAGGGACTATATTATCAAAGAGTTCGGGTATGACCTGTCAAAGACTTGCGATGAGATCCGTCCGGATTATATATTTGATGTCAGTTGCCAAGGTACAATGCCGCCAGCGATTCAGGCATTCCTCGAAGGGGAGAATTTTGAGGATGTGATACGTACGGCGGTTTCGCTTGCCGGAGACTGCGACACACTTACCTGTATCGCCGGGAGTATGGCGGAGGCGTTTTATGGGGTGCCGGATGAGCTGAAGGAAGAGTGTAAGAAGCGACTGACGGACGAGATGGTCGAGGTCTTGGCGAGGTTTGAGAAAATAATGATTTGAGCAATAACGGCTGGGTGCCGGCTACATAATACAACACAGGAGGCAATAGATATGTTTAATGAAAAGAAGACGCTGATTGTTGTTTACAAGAATGAACTTATGCTCAATCAGCTAAAAAAACTGGTTGAGACCAATGATGATGGAGAAGGAGACAATATCGTAGGAACCAGAGATGGTTCTGTACAGATTGTTGCATGGACAGAAAGTGTTTGGAAAGATCAGAAAAAAGCTGGGAACAGCATCAGTAGATCATGCTCAATATGAAACTGTTGAGTATAAGCTGGTTAGTCGTGGGGTAATAGGTGTAGCATCGGTTGGATACGTATGCTAATTGTTCATGTTGGAGGTATAAATGAGTAAAAAAACGCTGATTGTTGTTGATATGCAAAATGATTTTGTAGACGGTGCGCTTGGCACTGCAGAGGCGGTTGCTATCCTTACGGCTGTTAAGGAAAAGATTGCTGAGTATGTAAAGCGGGGAGATGAGGTCGTTTTTACGAGAGATACTCATCAGACCGGATATCTACAGACTAATGAAGGAAAACATCTTCCGGTTGAACACTGCATAGAAGGATCGACCGGCTGGGAGATCGCACCCGGTGTATATGTGGATGGTTGCGAGATTGTTGATAAGCCATCGTTCGGCTATATCGGATGGGGCGGAAGAGGTTTTTCAGAGGTTGAATTGATCGGTCTGTGTACAGATATTTGTGTCATATCCAATGCACTGATAATAAAGGCTTTGTATCCTGAGATCCCCGTCCGAGTTGATCCGAAGTGCTGTGCGGGTGTGACTCCGGAGAGTCACGAGGCTGCACTTGCCACCATGAAGATGTGCCAGGTGGATATGGTCGAGTAGACAAGATGGTTTGTTCAAATCTGTAAGCTGCTTGATCCGTGTCAGATGGCCAAGGGTAAGAAAAAAGATCGTAACCCAAGAACATCCGTCCTATATCCGGTTTGCTTTTGAATGTTTTCTAGCAAAACACGGAAAGCGTCTCTGTCAAGATGCAGTCTCATAGTGTACCTCCTTTGCCTGCCGTATGTGCAAGTTGAATGATTGTTGCTTTGTTATAATAGTGGTCTGCGTAGAACAGGAGCATTTTGTACGCGAGGTTGTTCTTTATGATAAATTTGGCAAGAACTTCATAAGGTCGATCTGCATCGACAGGTGCTTTGTCCATAAGTTCCAAGGCGTCCAATGCCTGTAGATATAGTTTGTTATCAGCAGTTATCATTACCTTAGGTGGCTTGATAGTCACACCTAGCTTTTTATCTGTTCGTGAGCATTCTTTTGCAATATTAGTTGCGATTACGCGATTTTTTGGAATCTGCGTTGTAAGTCCTATATGGTGAAGTAGGATTAGTCCGGTTTCATATCCCTTATCCGGAAGTAAGTATTTGTCTGCAATCAAACAATTTCTGTCGATATCACGTTCTCCAAATGGTGTGACTACTGTTTTAAAATAAATGCCCTTTTGGTAGAAACGTAAATCCGGAATTAGATCTGCATCCATGATACGTTTTACCGCAACCGATGTTGCAGCTGCAGCTTCTTTTGATCCAAGAGTAAACTGTTTTGCTAACTTTTCTGCAATTCGACTCGTGTAAATCGGTTTTCCAATCGGGATTTGTTCCAAAAGGTTCAGCGTAAAATCCATATATGTCATGATGTGTCACCGCCGTTTCTGATATAATATTTACGTAAATTGTATAGATATATCGTTCATATTATATCAGAACAGATTGTAAATGTCAATGTAGTCTAGCTAATTATTTTGAAAGTTTCACGAAAAAGCGTTTATGATGAGAGGGCCTCAAAAACGCGTCAAGTCTTTATGTTTTTCGAGTAGAGCCTGTATCCGCCGGCATCAGCCCGGGCTGCCGGATGGAGGAGGTCGAGCTGTTCGTAGTAGCGAAGCGCCCTGCGGGTAAGGCCGGTCTGTTCTCTTATTTCTTTGATCGATAAGTATTCTGTATATAAAGCGTAGATAAAACAAAACTCCCCTGTGTCGGGGGAGTTTTCTCTTTCATTCGTCGTAGTGACCTTTGCAGGAGGCAATGATGATTGCATCATCACAATTTTATCCCGAGATTACTCTCTCCATGGCAGAATAGTACGGTTTCATGCCACATTTTTCATAGAAATGCCTTGCTGTCTCGTTACATTCCCACACATGGAGTGTGACTCGATCGAAGGCATTTTTCTTGGCATAGTGGATAACCTCATCAAAAAGCTCTTTTGCCAGTCCCTGCCCGCGAAAAGGTTCATCGAAGCACAGATCATCAATATATAATTCTATGTTGTCTACGAGGTTGTTCTGTCCTATAGTTCGCTTGATGACGCAAAAAGCATAACCGAGAACTGTATCCTTATCATCTACTCCGACGAATACAGGTGTTGTCGGATCACAAATGATGCCCTCAAGTTCGTTCTCCGTATACTTAGTTTTGTCCGGGATAAACAAATCCGGCCGGCCATGAGCATGGACATTATTAACTTGTTTAAGTAGCTCCATAATTCTCGGAATGTCCTTCCATTCAGCTTTTCTTGTTATCATATTAATCTCCATTCCGGAGCGCAGCGACGGAGTGGCGACGAGAACATCCAGTTCTCGTCTGTCATCAGTGGCTATTTGTGACGCTCCGGCACAAATAGCCGTGTGAAAAATCAGCATATTAGTGTGATTTTTCACACTATCCTCCATGACAAGCATTTATGTGAGTCACCGATATGCGTGCCTCCGACACGCATACCGGATCAACTCTGATAAGTATATCAAATTAGTTCGCAAATTACAACCGATTCACAATATTACAGAGATGTGATTCTTACTATTGAAAAATCCGCGTAATAATGATATGATGTTATTGTCTATGTATCAGCAAGATGCCTTCGTGTGATAGAAAATGATAGTAGATATTATGATTGGGGGATGAAGCATATGAAAAGAATAATTACTCTTGCTTTGGTGATCTGCACCGCGTTATTGATGACGGCGTGCGGCGAAAAAGAGCCGGAATCACCTGCTACATCCGAGAAGGGATTTGAGCCCACACTTGACACAAATACCGATTGCAGCATTACCGTTGTTGGAAACTATGATAACTTTGAAGCATTAGAGGCTGAATTTGACAGATTTAACAAGATATACCCTAATGTTAAGCTTAGTTATATGAAACTCGATGACTATAATGACATTCTTGCTACAACGCTAGATGGCGAGGATAAACCCAATATTTTCTTTTCATACGCGTGGATGATCGGAAACAAAGTATACGATTCTGTATTTGCTCATATGGAAAAGCTTTCGGATCCATCTCTCGGATTGAATCTGGACTTTATCCGTCCGGGACTTATCAATCATGATGATAACGGGGCAGTGATGATGGTTCCCGTATTTTCGAGAAGCTATGGTATGCTTGTGAACGACGATCTGTTTAAAAAAGAAGGTCTGAGCGTTCCCACAACATGGACAGAGCTTCTGGATGTATGCAAAGCGTTCAAAAGCAAAGGATATGACAGCCCTATGATGGGGTATAGTCTTGAAACCTCCGGCTGTTTTATGACCACGCTTGCCTACCCAAGGTTTGTGGCTACACTGGCGGAAAACCCAAAAGCGCTTGAACTTGCAAATAAACTTGATCCTGCAGCAGGGGAATATATGCGTCCGGCATTGGAAACAGTGGAGAGTGTTATACAGAATGGTTGCATAGATATCAAAGAGTGTGACAAGATTTCCGATAACTACGCGGAGGTGATCCTTCGATTCTTTGAGGGCGATGTACCGATGATGATCTGCACCGCTGATACGGTATCCGGTACAAAAAAGAGGGAGAGCCAGTCTGAAGCGTTCACCAAATCTCCGTTTAACTACACATTTGCACCTATTCCCACGACAGATGAAGGTGGATACTTTATTGACAGTCCTTCAGTGGAATTCTCCGTAAATAAGGACTGCGACAATCTTGATATGACAAATGAGTTTATGCGGTTTTTGATCACGGAAAATGAGCTGAATGAGATGGCTTCCGTGAAGGGCCTTATCACGCCTACCGCAAATATGTCATTTGATTCGGTTTATGCGCCTTTCGGCAATGTACCTTCAGAGCGCACATTATCTCCGGAGGCACTCGGCATTACGGATCCGCTTACGATACAGATCAAGGGTGCTGCTTTTCAGGTTGGAAAAGGCGAAAAAACCGTGGATGATGTTGTCAAATTGTACGGAACCTATGAGTAAGAAACGGAGGATAATCCGTGAAGAAAGCGCTGGTCATTATTCCGAACCTTCTCATAATCGGATTCATATTGCTTTTTATCGTCAGGTATGCCAATTTCAAAGTAGAAGAAAGCAACCGTAGTGATATTGAAGCATTTGAAAAGATGACGCTCACTGTAGATCAGATCATTGCAAACTATCTTGGAGATGAGCAGCATCTATGCGATATATGGGCGAACTATGTCAACAGGTCTGCGGAAGCGGGCACACCGATGACGGCAGAGGAGGCTATTTCCTATATCAAAAAGGCTAAGATATCACCTGAGATATCGGGGCATCTTATTTTTATGGATAATCCGGATTATTCGGGTATCTCGACAGATGAAAACCCGGGTAGTCCCGGAGATAATTCGGTTTCTTACAAAAACATATCTGTTTTCGAGAACCTTGACAGTGTAAGCGATGAGGACGGCGTAGTCAACATTACGAGGGCTTATACAAATCCGCAAAACGGAATACAGTCGATCGCTTTTATGAATTTTGTGAAGGTCCTTGACTCTGAAACCGGGGATTTGAGGACAGGTCTTTTGATGCGTGTTGTTCCCATAAATCGCATGGAGCAGAAACTGGTATTTTTAAGCGGAGAATACGAGACCGTTGAAATAAGTATTATCGACAAAGACGGAAACTATGTCATTCGTGGCGCATCCCTTAAAAACAGTAATTTCTTTGAGTATTACAAGTCTTACAACGATAAGACCAAAGAGGAATACGAGCGTGTAAAGAACGATATCATCGGCGACCTCGGCTCCATGGTCATTAAAAACTCAAAGGGCTTGGATTGCATGATATCACATGCGCCATTCGAAACCTTGAAAAAATGGTATCTGATTGCCTATATTCCTATGGATGACCTTGTGCAAAGCAGCGGAATTGACTGGCTTTTGCTAG
>CAMVOY010000072.1 GCA_947169235.1 uncultured Lachnospiraceae bacterium
GCGGATGTGGCGGAATTGGCAGACGCACGAGACTCAAAATCTCGCGGTGGCAACATCGTGTGGGTTCAAGTCCCACCATCCGCATGATAAGTAAACTAAAAGAAGTAGAGATCACTCTCTACTTCTTTTAGTTTACAATCTGAATTAACCAAACGAGTCAAAACACTTATCAGCTGTTAGCAAACGTATCTCTTGCTTCCTTTATGAGTCTAAGATAAAGAATGTAGTATACGATTGAGAATACCAATACACCGAGCGATATGATCAAAGATACGATCATTCCTACCTTAGCGCTGATAAATGAGAAGAGCGTATTGCAGACGATAGATACGCAGTAAAGAATACAAAGCTTGATAACCATCGCTTTTGCATTTTCTGCGAGATCTGTCTTTCCAAGTTTCTCTGCAAAATCAGCAATACCATAAAGGATAAAGTATGTTGCACACAGATCAAGAAGCCTTCCGGCCGTAGTCATAAGTGTTGCGAGAGCAGGTACGGGAGTCGAAAGCAGACCACCCAAAACACTGCAGCAGATAGAAACGATAACACAAATGAACGCTATACCGAAGTTTTTCTTCTCTCCGGTCTCATCTTTTTTAGCAGATGAGATTCCGATCATGTTAAAGATAAGCGCCAAAACTAACAGAACAAATGCCCCGAACCCAAAGAACACAAGGAAAATACCACCTGTAAGTGCTCCGGAAAGGTTAAAGCTCTGTGCTGATGATACCGTAAATGCCGTAACAATGAGCATCAATCCGGTACACAGTGCTGCAACCAGGGCGAGGATCTCAGCGACGTAGATCTTCTTCAAGCCGTTTGCTGCGTTTGGAAATGTCATTTCAAATTCCTCCTTTTAATAATTAATTAACAACAACATGGTCTAATACCACTTAATCATTATACAACATATGCTATTATTAAGCAAGCATTATTTTTTATAATTCATATTAAGCATTTTACAATGCGTCACAGCTTAAACAAAGTCGAAAACAGGCCTCTGGCTATCGACGCTCCTGCGTTGGCTCCGACCTTTCTGCCTATGCCGCCCATACCCGAAAGAGCTGACCTTCCGGCCTCTCTTCCGAGTGTACCGACTATCGAGTTGCCTACAGACTTAACCACCTGTTTATTCCTACGGGCATCAGCCGCAGCCTGCTTTTCAGCTGCCTTCTGAGCCGCCAAAGCTGCCTTTTCTTCAGCTTTTTGAGCAGCCAGCGTTTCCTTTTCCGCCTGCTTCTGCGCGGCCAGCTCTGCCTTTTCCTGCTCCTTTGCTTCAACCTCTGCAGCCTTGGCTTCCTCTGCCTCGGCCTTCGCCTTTTCCTCCTCTGCCTCTTTCTCGAGTCCCATACGCATCAGAAACTCATACGCAGAGTCAGGATCCACAGCCTGCGCATACTTGGAGTAAAGCAGATTCCCGTTTATCAGAAGACCTCTCCTGGCATCATCGATAGCACCGAGTTTCGACTGTGGCGGAAGTATCGACACCTTTTCACATATTCCCGGAGTACCGTCTTCCTGCAAAAATGACACGACAGCCTCTCCTGTCCCGAGCGCCTGCAGTGTCTCAAATGTATCAAACTCAGGATTCACACGGAACGAGTCAGCAGCTGCCTTTACCGACTTCTGATCCGCAGGCGTATACGCATGAAGTGCATGCTGAATGCGGTTACCCAGCTGTGCGAGCACTCCGTCAGGGATATCACGCGGATTCTGGGTGCAGAAATAAACACCGACTCCCTTTGAACGGATCAGCTTCACTACCTGTTCGATCTTTTCCAATAGAACCTTCGGAGCATCGTTGAATAACAGATGTGCCTCATCAAAAAAGAACACCATCTTCGGTTTATCGAGATCTCCCACCTCCGGCAGCCTCTCAAAAAGCTCCGATAATAACCATAATAAAAATGTCGAGTACATTTTTGAATTGCTGACAAGGCTCTGTGCATCCAGTATCTGTATGCGTCCTCTGCCATTCTCATCGGTAGCCAACCAGTCAGCGAGATCTAAAGCAGGCTCAGAGAAAAACGCCTCGCCTCCCGCAGTCTCCAAAGCAACCACTGCACGAACTATAGCCGTTATCGACTGAGGTGACATCTTACCGTACTCAGCCTCGAAATCTTTATTATTCTCAGCTATATAATTCAGAACCGCCTTTAGATCCTTTGTGTCATATATGAGAAGGTTCTGATCATCAGCTATCTTAAACACCACGGTAAGTATATCAGCTTGCACATCCGATAGTTCCATAAGACGTGACAAAAGAAGCGGTCCCATCTCGGATATGGTCGTGCGAAGCGGGATCCCTTTACTACCGAAAATATCCCAAAGAGTCACCGGATACGCCTTGTAAGAAAAGCCGGCATCAGAAAGGCCAAATCTCTCGATACGTTTTTTCATATCGTCAGAGTCCGCACCGGCGTCTGCGAGTGAAGCAAGATCACCCTTCACGTCAGCCATAAACACAGGCACTCCCATGTCGGAAAAGCTCTCTGCGAGAACCCTGAGCGTCACTGTCTTTCCGGTACCTGTCGCGCCTGCAATGATCCCATGACGATTTGCCAGTTTCGGTATGAGGCAGACATGCTCATTGTTTTCTTTGCTTGCCACCCATATTTTTCCATCCGTTACCATGATATAACTCCTCCATTATAATGTATTATATTTGATATTGATCATGAGGATATACCTCGATTTCCTATACGGTGTTAAGGATTCCCCTGACAGATGACAGATATGATCCGCCAAAAAGGTTTAAGTGGTTAAGAAGCTGATACAGATTATAGAAATCTCTCCGCCTCTCATATCCCGGCTGAAGCGGTGTCACTTCCTCGTATGCATCATAAAACGCCTGAGGGCACCGTCCAAAAAGCTCCGTCATAGCCAGGTCCGCCTCAGAATGCCCCACATATGCGGCGGGATCGATGATCCACGCCTTTCCGTCAGAACCCGTCATATGATTACCGGACCATAGATCACCATGCACGAGCGACGGATGATCAGGCTCGATGTAATATCGATCCATGTTACTAAGTAGCTTCTCTATCTGCTTACGATCTCCTGACGAAAAATAGTGATCCGCCATATCAAACTGCGGCTTCAATCTCATATCTCTGAAAAACTCGAGAAACGTTGGCCTGCTATCATTCTTCTGCGGTGTCGATCCGATGAAGTTATCCTCGTAAAACCCATACGCCTCCTGCTTCACCTGATGCATGGCAGCCAGCTCATGGCCGAAGGTCTCCCAGTAGTCACTTATCCTCGGTCCACTCTCGATGAACTTCAGCAGTAAAAATGAACCGACACTGCAATCCGTTCCTACAGCAAGAGCCTCCGGTGTACCGATAGTCCCTGTCTCTCTTATAGCTTTTAAACCACGAACCTCGGCTGTGAAAAAGCTCAGCCTCGATGCACTGTTCGACTTCATAAACACATGATCGCCGTTACTCAGTCGTAGTTCGTATGCATCATTTATATCGCCACCACCGATAGGTCTGCGACCGGTGATAATTACGCTGTTACCGAAGACATCGTTTATTGCATCATTCAAAGAATCAAACATTTTACTTACCATCTACAATCGATGTGTCCGATTGATGTTGCCATTGACAGTTTTGTGTTCCAATGGACAATTCCATCATTCGCTTCCGCTCCTTCATTAGCCAAAAGAAATATCAATTCATTTATTCTTTATGCCGCCTTCTTCTGCGAGTACTCGGTAACCATATCATCGTATTTTTTTAACGCTTCATCTATACGCTCTTCCACTGCCTTCCCTTCATACAAACCTGATTCGTTTTTGGTCAGGCCTTCAAGGTCGATACTGTAAACAGCAGGATGGTTCTCCAGTGTCAAAAGTGTTAACTGTCTAAGCTGATCTGTGGTCTGATATACGAGATCCACTGACCACGCTTCTTTGCCATCTTTTTCATACTTTGTGAATACAAGCTTGACTCCGATAGGAGTCTTTTTTTCGATAGTACATGGAAGCTCGTAGTCTGCAGCGCCCATGGCAGCCAAAACACTTCCTACGTTTGAATCATGACCACACAGGAAGGTAAACTTTCTTCCCTCCGTATTCATCTCTTTCTTTATCTCTTTCAAAAGAGGATTCGCAACGTTCACGGACACTAATGGTGCCGTAAAAAGAACATCTCCGTAAACATCCTTTATCTCGGAAATCATATCCCACTGATCTTTGGTAAGCTTCTTTCCGAAAGCGGCTTTCTTTTCATCCGCCTCCTCATAGTACTGAAGAACCAATGCATCAGCTGCTGAACATGCATCCTTAAGTGATCCCGTCATGCCGGGTTCTTTTCCGACTCCGATGGAAAGACCAAGATCATCCGTCTTAAATTCTCCTATCGTTCCGTCTTTATATGCTTCCGAATCTTTCAGATCAAGAACATCTGAAAGAAGCTTATAATCTTCTTTCAGTTTATCAACTTTTTTATTAAAAATACTCTTCATCTGCTCAGCACACGCATCTCCGTACTCATCTGTAACAAACGTAAACTGCGGTGTGAAAACGGGATCCATTTTATCAAAATCGACCTTATATTCAATTCTTTTATTTGCGGTCGGAAGGAGTCCTGCAATAAAATACTGAGCAGTAGCAATGGTTCGCTGTTTAGAGTTAGCATATACCGCAACAGCATCCTCGTCCGGATGGTAGTTCTCCGGGAAAAGCTGCTCCTTCTCAAGCCATTTTCGGAAATACTGACCGTTTTCAGTCTCAAGCACACCGCCCCTCAAGGACAATTCACTCGGATTCGAAGTCCAGGTAAACCAAGTATGCGGTGTAATCTTTCCAAGTAGAGAATCTCCGCCACTGAGTGGTGATCGAATATTATGTCTGCTCAAAACAATAACTTGCTTTACGGTATATCCGTCATGCGAAAGCGAGCCGGACACTACCTCTTTATAATCAGTCTTCTCGACTGTCACTTTACACTTAAGAGTAATTTTCTTTCCATTACTCTGTGATACCTTAGCGCTGACAGTTGCCTTTCCAATCTTCTTTGCATTTACCTTTCCTTTTTTGGTGACAGTTACAACTTTTTTATCAGACGTAGTCCACTTAACAGTGTATTCATCTGCACTGATCACCTTCAAGGTAATACTCTTTCCCACTTCGAGCACAACACTTTTTTTGTTGAGTTTTGGCTTCTGAGTCGCTCCCTCCGCCTCCATCGTCATTATCACGGATGCAACCATCATCAAAGCAATAAATACTGAAGTAATTCTCTTTGTTGTTTTCATTTTATTCTGTTCTCCGCTCATTATTAGAACAAAAAGCAGGAACAACCATCCCCGCCTTTTGTATTATATTGATTTACCATCTCGTCCACATATAATCAATAACTGCATTTGTCGCAAGGGTTCCGCCCCAGCTTATCTTACCGTTTACATTTCCTTCGGCAAGAGTAAAGTTCTTGTCATCTCTTCCGATAACTATTGCAGTACGTGATGCGCTGGCAAAAAAGATCACATCACCGATACGTATCGTAGTCGCCGCAGGCCTGTCTACCTGACGGGCAGGATGATTTGCTACATCTCCGTTGAATGCAACATCACTCATACGCGATGCAAATGCCACAGCCCCACGCAGATCTTGAACTAATCCGCTAAATCCGGAAAACCTGTAGCCGGAATACTCATCCCACTTCATACCGTGAGGGAATGAAGCCTGCTCCTGAATCATTCTGTTATAAGCAACCCTCTCTTCATCTGATACCTCAGTAAATCCGGGAGCCAGGGTTACCGTCGGCGTAGCAGATGCACTCGGTGTAGCTGAGGCCGTCGGTGACGGACTCGGACTCGTCGTCTGATATCTGGAATAAGCAACCTCTATCCTGGTTGATTTCGGTATAAATGCATCCCAAGTAACCTGTTCTTTTGCATCAGTCTGTACCAGTAACAACTGATCACTGTTTTTACCGATGATGATAGCTATCTTATAAGACTTTGAATCCGGCCAATATTTGATCACATCACCAACACGTAATGTATCAGGATTTGGACTGTTATACTTCTTTCCGGGATTCGGAACAGTAACATTCAGATCAGCCGTACCTGCACCAAATGCAGTATCATTAAGTATTGCTGCCAGCGCAGCGGAGCCGGTCATATTCATCGTGATCGGTGTGCCGGTAGATGACTCCGGATTTCCACTGTAGTGGAATGCATACCACTTATATGCAGTACTGTTTGGATAGGGCATACCCTGTGAATATGTCGACTTCTTGGCAATGATCTTGTCATAGATCGCCTGCTCCTCTGCCGAAAGCTTGTCTCCCGGCTTTGCGGTCGGACTTACCGTCGGAGTCGCTGACGGTGTCGCTGATGCTGAAGGCTCTACAGTCGGCGTCGGTGTTGCTTCCTCTCCCTTAACTGTAACCTTAAGCTTCAGGTTATAGGTTTTCTTTTTTTTGATGGCTTTTTTCAACTTTAATGTAATCTTGATAGTAGCCTTTCCAACACCATCAGACGTTACCATAAACTTGTTTTTTGCGGAACCTCTATCCACTCCGGCAACGCTTACATTATCACTCTTTCTGACTACTTTTTTGATGTTGGAACTCTTCACATTTTTGATGGTGATCTCTTTGTAATCACCAACATCATCAAATGTGACTGATTTTTTTGACAGCTTCGGCACACTCGCCGCAGATGCCGCTTCCTCGTTCGTCTGTACATAGATCAGTGAAAGGACCATGCACAAAACCAAAATGATACTCTGTGTACTTTTTTTCATAAAAGCCTTCCCCCTTTTAATATATAAATCAGTTCCATGTTAACCCAATGCTTTTTCCAATGCTTCAACTACGATCTCGAGAACTTTGATCCTAGCATACCGTTTGTCATTCGCCTCGATAACATGCCATGGCGCGCCCTTGGTCGATGTCTTTACGATCATCTCATCGACGGCCTTCTCGTACTCATCCCATTTTTCACGGTTACGCCAGTCCTCATCAGTGATCTTCCACTGTTTTTCCGGCGTTTCCTGACGTGATTTGAATCTGGCAGCCTGCTCATCCTTGTCAATATGCAGCCAGAACTTCAAAACTACTGTTCCGTTTTTTACAAGCTGAGCTTCCATATTGTTTATCTCAGCGTATGCTCTCTTCCATTCATCTTCTGTCGCAAAGCCCTCGATACGCTCAACCATCACTCGGCCGTACCACGTACGGTCAAAAATAGTCATGTGGCCATCTTTGGGGAATCTCTGCCAGAATCGCCACAGATAGTTATGAGCCTTTTCAATGTCATTTGGAGAAGCAGTCGGCACCACTTCGTATCCGCGCGGATCGATCGCCTGCGTGATACGTTTGATCGCTCCGCCCTTTCCTCCTGCATCCCAGCCCTCGAAAGCGAGAACCACCGGAACCCTTTTCAAATACATTTTGTTATGCAGTACCGAAAGTCGCTTCTGAAGATCCTTTTTCTTTTTGCGATACTCATCATCAGAAAGGGTCTTCGAAAGGTCGATGCCGGCGAGCACTCCGTTTTTGAACTCCTCATGTTCCATTGCAGGTGCCGTATCATCAGCTCCTATATACGCAGCCTGCTCTTTGGCATTCTTATCGGCCTTTTTGGCCTCAGCCGCCTTCACTGCATCCTCCATGGCCTTCGCAAGCGTGGTAAGTATCTTCATCGTTGCATACTTTTTATCCATCGCCTCAACGACGGTCCACGGAGCCTCGTGAGTATCGGTCTTTATCAACAGGGTGTCATACCTGAGTACCTGCTCTTCATAATTCTTGTTCTCATTCCAGTCTGACTTGTTTACGCGCCATTTGGTCGACTTGTCCTTTTCCAAAGCCTTTAAGCGTTTTCTCTGTTCCTTCTCAGTGATAGCTAAGAAAAACTTCACGATCAGATTTCCGTCGTCCGTAAAAAGCTTCTCAAACTGACGGATCTCTTCAGGGGTGAGCTTCTCGGAAAAATATCCCTGATACCAGCTTTTATCAAAAATATGAATACGCCCCTTCGCCGGAGTCTTCGTGAAAAATCTCCAGAGATACGGATGCATTTTGTCTTCCTCAGTTTCCTTTTCCATAGGGAAAACCTGAAAGCCTCTCGGATCAAGCGCACGTATCATGCGTCCGATCATTGTGCCTTTCCCCGACGCCTCATAGCCCTCGAAAACAACCATGATCGGGATCCCCAGTTCCTTACACTCTCTCTGTAACTCTCCTATTCTGACCTCGAGCTTTTTGATTCGCTCATCAGTATCCGACCATGTTGCTTTTTTCTTAAGATCGATCTTTTCAAGCATATCCCTACCTCCTGCATTAAGGCTTCGATGATAACAACCTTCACGGATCAAAAACACTATATTTATTCTATCAAAAAAGCCCTGCATTAGTAATTTATTTTTAAG
>CAMVOY010000073.1 GCA_947169235.1 uncultured Lachnospiraceae bacterium
GACTACCCTTTTTCAATACCCTTTTTTCTAAATCCTACTAAAATTTTACGCTAGCTTGATGACAGAGAGTAATTTCTGTCTATTTGTGGTGCTCTTTTAAAAAAAACAAGGAGCAAATGGTAGTTCCCATTGCTCCTGTTTTTCTCTAGCATACCCTTCCAATGCCAAACTTAATGACATTGCGCTGGAGCGCCCCGGCTTCCTTTTACCTCAATACATTGATTGGAACTACATGGATTCCTTCCCGTGTAGTATATGCGTTTCCTGCCGCCGTAAGTATCATTCTAAACGCCGGTGGTTGTTGTTTGTTATCTTTTATCTTATTTGTCAACACAGACAAAGTCTTTATTCCCTCACTAATCAGCGTTTCTCCACCAAGTTTTATCTCTACGAGACCATACCTTCCATCTTCCAAGTGAATCACAGAATCGCACTCTAAACCATTGCCATCCCTGAAGTGCCTGATTTCTCCACCAACATTGCTAACATAGATGCTCAATTCCTTGACCGCGAAATCTTCAAAGAACAGGCCAAATGTTGCCGGATCAAACATCAGATCATTTGGAGTTATGTTCAGAACACCTGCAGCTATGGATGTATCCACGAAATGTCTTGTCGGAGTACTGATAATAGATGTTTTGCTCCTGAAATTTGGATTCCATGCCTCAATATCGTTGATTATGTACAAATCCCTCAATGCATCCGTGTATTCATCAAAAGTATCCGGATCCATTTTCTTGCCTTCGTGCTCACTAACATCATCAATCATGGTTTTTCTTCTTGCTTCGGTAGAAATGTTTCTCGCATAGCTCCGTAGTACCATCTGAAACGTATTTTTTTTCTTGTTCCGAAACTTTTTATTTCTGTTGTTTTCAAATTCGAAAAGAGTAGAATAATAGTTTTTCGTTATTCTCAATGCCTTTTCCCTATCGTCGACAATTGATAAAGGCCATCCACCTCGGCAAATAAAGAACGCTGTGTCCTGCAGACGGTAATCCTCGTTTGTTACAAAAATCTTGTCATCGGGTGCGTCAAACAAGTCAAGCAATGCTACTTTGCCGGACGAATCCAGCGATTCATAGAGACTCATGGGCCTCATTTCAATCTTTACGATCCGCCCGGAGCCGGAGTGATATATGTCATCTTTGTCTTCAGGGGTTGCGCTTCCGGTAAATATAAACTGACCAAATTTGTCTTCACGCCTGTCTATCTCAGACCTTGCACAGTTCCACAGATCAGGAACGTGTTGCCATTCATCGATCAATCTGGGCGTATCGCCTATGAGTATGGACTCCGGACTACTCTGTACAAGCTCTATTTTCTGTTTAGAGTCAAGGATATAACTGCTCTTGGCGAATAATTTACATGTTGTGGTTTTTCCGCAGAATTTTGGTCCTACTACCACGACGGTTCCCGAAGTCTCAAGCGCAGATTCTATTTGCTTTTCTACGTAACGCGTCTTGTATGGCATAGAACGTCCCCCTTCCATTATGCACCAATTATACACCAAACATCGGGCTTTGTCAAGAAAATCCCCCAGTTTACAATAAACAAAATCCCCCAGTTTACAATATGCAAAATCCCCACATACTCTCTGATTTTTACTACTTTTTACTGGTTTTGTCAATCGCAAGCCATCTTTATCGCCATAAAAGCCGGGGCGCAGAGCGCCCCGGCTTCCTTTTCATATCATTTTTATACCCCTTTGCACTTTTCGGAACGAACTTTTCCGTTTTGTTACATTTTTCGGAACGAACTTTGGCTCTCACACACTCTTTACCTTACTCCACGTGCCGTATTTCATCAGGTATTCATCCTGCTTGTTTATACCGCGGACGCGTACGTAGTACTTCACTCCCTTTGTCAGGCCGGTCAGGCTGGCGGTGAGTCCCTGAACGGTTTTCTTCCTATTATTATAGGAGAAGTCCGGATCGGTCGAATACTGGATCTGATAACTGCCGGTGGCACCCACGGATCGTTTTGTCACGGTCACACGTATACTTTTGGCGGAACTCTTCACAACTTTAACTGTAGGCTTGGTTGGCACCTCCAGATTCACCCTGATGGCATTGATGGTACCGTTCAGTTCCTCATAATCCGCGTACGGAGTTGACGTGACGGCACACACCTTCCATTCGCCATATTCCTGATAATACAAGGTCTTACCGAAGTAGAACAGGCCGCTGCACTCAACATTTGATTTGATATTTTCCATCACATGGCTCTCCGGATCATAGGTGAAGATCCCATCTGTACCACCGATGTAGACTACTCCGTCGAGCACTGCCACACACCTCATGTAATCCTCCGGGACAGCTTCCTCAATGTCCGCTTTTTTGGACACACCATCCCAACGGTACAAAATCCCGCCATCTGCATAGAACCAAATCCCACTTTTGTAGCAAACAGGGTGACTAAGCTTATCCGACTTCGGTAGAGTGGCAAATGCGTTCTCCGCTTTACTTGTTATCTTCTTATATCTGTACTCGATGAACTTCTCAACCGAATGCATCGTCTTAAACGAGCTCAGCTTCACAAGGAAGTTCTCGTGAAGGACGTTGTCACGCTGATTTCCGCTGGGATCGTCCCATGTAGGGTCGATACAGGTCCATTTTCCGTCGAGTTTCACCATGTTCCACTCATGGCTCTCGCTGGTGAGGATATAGCATGTGAATCCGAGATCTCTCATAAGATTGTTAAGGACTGCCGCATACGACTGGCACACCACCCTTCCGGTCTTACTCATATAATACGGGACATATATGCTTTTATCAGAAATATTTTTGGCATAGTCCGCCTGCTGCAGCATGGTGTCATGCAGATACAAAAGGATCTCGATATCGCTCATCCCCTCAGCTTGCAAAGGCACTCTCTCTACATCCGCAAGAAAAGACTTGTACTCGGTGATAGATTCTGCCTGCTTACTCTTCGCCACAACTGAGTTGACACTGAACTCTCCCGAGTATCTGTTCCATATAATCGATGTGGACATCGTACAGAAGTTCGGATTCGATCCGATGAGCTCATACAGATATCCAAGCATCGTATTGACGTCCAGGTCCCCGACCTTCGCTGGGTCCAAATAAAACGTTATCTTTGTTTTGTATTCAGGATCGGTCGACTTGGTCATCTTCGCTTTTTTCCCGTTGCTTCCCGAAAAATACGCTCTCAGCTGCATGTTCATCTCAGCTTCTATGTAGTCTGATATCTCAGAGGAATACTCGTCCTCCTGATAACTCGCCGTGGCTGCTTCTGCGGATCTGTCGTTTTCCACCCACGGCATGATCCCCGCTACCGACTGTACGCTCAGAGTAAGCACGAGCATACCGGCCGCCATGCGCCTTTTTATGCGGTTTCCAAGTATATCTTTAGTTATCATATCCAGTCTCCTTATCGCCTTACCTGACGCCTTCTCCCGATAGAGATGGCTGTAAAGTTACTCTGTTTCCTATTATATGTATGTTATATGGCAATTTTTTGTTGCAAAATGCGAGTTTTTGTGGTATGGTAATTTCGTGTGCGCAACAATGCGCTCATCATGGAGGAATAACATGAATAAACCAAGTGTAGCAAAGATTATCATAATATATTTCTTCAAGACCATCGGCATCATGGCTCTTTTGGTCGGTGTCGGTCTGCTCAGCTACTACCTTACGATGCTGTATTACAAGCAGACTGACCGTGAGGAACGCGCGACGACCTACCAGCACGTTATCGACATCAACGCCGGCACGGAGTCTTCGAACCTCATTATGTCATACAACGAGGATGACGGCAAGGTGGATGCGATGATCCTGGAGCTTTTTGATCAGGATTCCAAAAATCTCACGCTGGTCACCATCCCGACAAACACACATGTCGAGCTCTCACAGGCGACATACCAGGAGATGACCAAGGTCAATCAAAACATCCCGCAGAGCGTAAAACTGTCTGACGTACCGGGATATTTTATGGGCGATGTGGCTTACGAGTATGCCGTGATGGCTCTGCAGGACGTGGTGCCTGTGGATATCGGATACTTCACCGCGATCCCGAAAACAAAGTTTGACATGTACTATGAGCTCGGCACCAAGAAGGATAAATGCTACTCTCCTACTGATGCCTACATCTCCAGCATGAAAAAGTGCACGACAAAGTCGGAAATGGACGACATGCTGAAGGATCTTTTTGATGAACAGATCTCCGACCTGACACTGTCACAGAAGCTCGGATACTCCGAGGCTCTGTCAAAGGTCAACTGGGATCTCGTACATATCTATGTACTGAAGGGTTCGGATGACGGGACAAGCTTTACCGTAAACACGAAAAAGAGCAAAAAGCTCATTAACGATATCTGGGAGTCACCTGCCTACACCACGGCTCAGTACGAGTCTACCGCAGGCAAAGAAGCCGAGGCATCCTCAGATGACCAGAACATAGAGATCCTGAACGGATCCGCTATAGACGGCCTCGCTTCGAAATATCAGAAGATGATGCAGGAGGATCACCTCTCTGTCGTTAACATAGGAAACTATACGGGTATGAAACAGCAGACGACCACTATCTATGCCAGAGATGTCAAGTGGGCGAAAAAGAAGCTGCGCAAGTATTTCCCGAAGCCGAAGGCTGTAAAAGTGGAGACTTCCGCCGACCTCGAGGAAGGTATCGATGTCGAGATCATCCTCGGTGTGGATGCTGACATATAGAGATGCTCGAGGCGGAACACAGCCTCGGATACAAGCATGCAGTGTGCAACTCCTGCGTACAGCCTCGCGCCTTCTTGTGCATTTTTACCAAAAGTGACTTGATATTTTTATAAATAATGGATATGGCGTTTTAGCGGGATATAGTGTATACTATCGTATAGTGGACGCGATGAGGCACGAGTCGAAAAAGTGGCACTTGTGCTCATGCGCAAATGAACTTGATATTTTTTTAGGAGGATTATAACTATGGCAAGTTTATCACTGAAGAACATCAACAAGAAATATCCGAACGGCTTCCACGCTGTAAAGGACTTCAACCTTGAGATCGAGGACAAGGAGTTCATCATCTTCGTAGGACCGTCAGGTTGTGGTAAGTCTACCACACTTCGTATGATCGCAGGTCTCGAGGAGATCTCATCCGGCGAGCTCTGGATCGGTGACAAGATGGTCAACGATGTTGAGCCGAAGGACCGCGACATTGCAATGGTGTTCCAGAACTACGCTCTTTATCCGCATATGTCCGTATATGACAATATGGCTTTCGGACTTAAGCTGAGAAAGACACCAAAGGATCAGATCGATCGTCTCGTTCACGAGGCTGCAAAGATCCTCGATATCGAGCACCTGCTCGACCGCAAGCCGAAGGCTCTTTCAGGTGGTCAGAGACAGCGTGTCGCTATGGGACGTGCTATCGTGCGTGATCCTAAGGTATTCCTTATGGACGAGCCTCTTTCAAACCTGGATGCAAAGCTTCGTGTACAGATGCGTATCGAGATCTCAAAGCTTCATCAGAGACTTGAGACAACCATCATCTACGTAACACATGACCAGACAGAGGCCCTGACACTCGGTACCCGTATCGTAGTTATGAAGGATGGTGTCATCCAGCAGGTAGACACACCGCTCGACCTCTACATGAAGCCGAAAAACCTTTTCGTAGCAGGCTTCATCGGTTCACCGCAGATGAACTTCATCGAGGCACGCGTGGTTTCATCGGGCTCAGATGTACTTCTGATGTTCGGTTCAAACTCGATCAAGCTTCCTGATGAGAAAGGTCGCAAGCTTATCGACGGTGGTTACGAGGATAAGAACGTTATCTTCGGAATCCGTCCGGAGGATATCAAAGATGATTCAGCGTTCATCGCTCAGAATCCTGATACCTGCCTTGACGCTACCGTAAGAGTATACGAGATGCTTGGTGCTGAAGTATTCCTGTACTTCCAGGTTGATACGTACGACATCACGGTTCGTGTTGATCCGCGTACGACCGCTCGTACAGGCGATACCGTCAAGATCGCACTTGACGCAAGCAAGATTCATCTCTTTGACAAAGACACAGAGGAGACGATTTCAAATTGACGCGATAAGGCGCGAGTCTGTACGTGGGACGTGAACGGTGCATGCTTGCATGCAGACGTACACGGCCACGTACAGGTGAACCCAACGCGACACGAGGATTCGAAGAATCCGAGTCGACGCGGTGGGCTCGAGCCGTAGACACGCGAGCTTGCATCCTTCCTGTGATATTATGTAGGGCCCCCCATAGAAAAACTATGGGGGGCTTTAAGCACTATTAGCAACGAGGTAACCATGACAGAGAAAAAAGCTATCGGCGCAGCCTGTGCCCTGGGCGCAGTGATACTCCTGCTGATGATAATCATAATCAGGCCTTTTTCAAGGTTCGAGGAGCAATATCCGATGACCGACGCCTCCGGAGTTTCCGGCGGTGCGGTTTCAGGTGCCGCCATGTCCGTAAACTCGGACGGCAACTCACCGGTTACCACCGATGCTAACGGACCTGCTGCGACCTCAGATGATACCGCGGACGCTTCACTCGTCCCCGCTGCCATCGACTCTGCTACAGGCATCCCGCTGGTGCACGCTTCCGGAAACACACTGGAATCAAGGGTCGATGTACCCTCCGGATTCAAAAGGACCACCGAGGATGAGGGCAGTCTCGGAGCATTTTTGCGCGGATACAAGCTCAAAAAGGACGGCTCGCCGGTTCATCTTTACAACAAGGAGCTCAAATCCGACCAGAACGCTCACGTGGCGGTGTTCGCCCTCCCCCTGGAAAAAGAGGATCTGCAACAATGCGCCGACTCGGTCATGAGGGTATATGCTGAGTATTTCCGCTCAAAGAGCGAGGATTCGAAGATAAACTTCACTCTGTCGGATGGTTTCAAGGCGAGTTATCAGCGCTGGCGCGAGGGAATGCGCATCATCGAGAGCGGTGATTCATTTGAATACGTGGACCGTGCCGAGTTCGACGGCTCGGATGCCACCTACAAGAAATTCATGCGGATCGTTTTTGCTTACTCCGGAACCTATTCTCTCGAGACCGATTCGAAAAAGGTGAAGAAGCTGAGCAGTATAAAGATCGGGGATATTTTTCTGCAGTCCGGCTCACCGGGTCATGTCGTGATGGTCGTGGATACCTGCAAGGACGAATCGGGACGCAAGGCATTTTTGCTGGCGCAGGGATATATGCCGGCGCAGCAGTTCCACCTTTTGAAAAATCCCGCGCACGATGACGATCCGTGGTACTATGTTGATGAAGTGAGTTTCCCGTTCAAAACACCTGAGTATACATTTGACAAGATGTGTCTGAGGCGCCCGACGTACATGGAAGGTTAAGTCCAACGCGACACAAGGACCCACAGGGTTCGAGTCGACGCGATGGGCTCGTGCCTGTTCAAAAGAAAGGAACCTTATGAGAAACGATGATTTCATGAAACGCGCCATAGAACTTGCCCGCCGGGGTGTAGGACTCGTGAATCCGAACCCTTTGGTCGGCTGTGTCATCGTGAAGGACGGCCGCATCGTGGCCGAGGGATATCACGAGCGCTACGGCGGATTTCATGCGGAGCGAAACGCTCTTCTCTCATGTGACGAAGACGTGCACGGCGCCGAAATGTACGTGACTCTGGAGCCCTGCTGCCATACCGGCAAGACTCCTCCGTGCACCGATATAATCATCGAGCGAGGCATCGGGAAAGTCTATGTCGGCTCCGATGACCCCAATCCTTTGGTGGCAGGTCACGGGATCGAGCTTCTCAGGGAATCAAGGATCGATGTTGAGACGCATGTTCTCAAGGACGAGTGCGATGCGCTGAACGAGATATTCTTTCATTATATAAAGACCAAGACGCCATTCGTGGCAATGAAATATGCGATGAGTCTGGACGGAAAGATCGCCCTTTACGCAGCTGCGAAGCGCAGCACGGCGATGGACCGGCTTGACAGCGTCTCCACGCGCAGGATGCGCAGAGCCGACGACATGTTTCGGACCGAGCGTATCATGATCACCGGTCCG
>CAMVOY010000074.1 GCA_947169235.1 uncultured Lachnospiraceae bacterium
TCACGTTCATTCCCTTCGAAAAAAATACCGCGCTATCCTTGTGGGTGTAGGCACGGTTATCACTGATGATCCTTTGCTTAACTATAGAGGCGAGGACGCAGTATCTGCCGGCGACTCGGACGATGGTATGCTCGGTGACTCGAACGATGGTATGCTCGGCAGCTCAGGTACGGCAGACTCTGCTCCCGCGACCAAAGACCTGTTCGCTGAACCCGGCTACGATCCCATCCGCATCATACTCGACTCACATCTCAGGACCCCCCTTACCTCCAAGATCGTAAAGACCGCATCCACGGTCCCCACGGTCATAGCATGTTCGGAGGATGCTTTTGAAATGGATTCCGACATATCCGTTGCCGAGACTTCCATGTCCATGACGACCAAAAAAAGACTGCTCACGGAGGCAGGCGCGAGGGTTATCATACTCCCCGCCGAAAGAAATACGGATGATGACGATTCCGTGATTCTTTCCAGGAAAACAGACCGCAAGGTAAGCCTCGAGGCTCTTTTTAAAAAGCTCGGCGAGAGCGGTATCGACAGTGTCCTGGTGGAGGGCGGGTCAAGGATCCACTCATCTCTTTTCACGCGCCCGGAGCTCGTAAACCGCGTATATGCGTATATCTCACCGAAGCTCATAGGAAAAGGGCTGCCCCCGATAACCTCGGAAGCAACCCCGTTTAATCTTGTTGATACTGAATTATTGACTCTCGGCAAGGATATCTGCCTCACCGGAAGAGTGATCTGAGCGTGACCGTCCGGGTCACGGCTGTGAGATCGATTTACTTAAGCTCTGATGTACAGTGAGGACATCTCGTAGCCTTGATCGAGATCTGACTCTGGCAGAACGGACAGGTTTTCTCTGTCGGATCCGCTGCCTCTTCTTTTTTGCCACGATTTCTGATCGCATTGATCCCCTTTATGATAAGGAATATTACGAACGCCATCAGCACGAAATTGATGATCGCCATGATGAAGCTTCCGTAGCGCAGTACCAGATCACCGTCAAACAGCGAGACTGACAGGTCACTGAAGTTGGCCCGCAGCACGAGTCCGAGGATCGGTGAGAGGATATCCTCCACCAATGAGTTGACGATAGCCTGGAATGCGGCACCGATGATGACGCCGACTGCCAGATCCATCACACTTCCTCTGAGTGCAAACTCCTTAAACTCCGCGATAAATCCCTTTTTCTTTTCCATATCGATCCATCCTTTCACTTTTATTGCGGTTCCCCGCATCTGTTATTTTATCAATTATTCTAAAAAAAGTAAAGACACAAGTTGAAGAATAATTCATTATGTGCTATAATATTACACGTTAAATCTTTCGCGTGCTTTATGCATGTAGACTATGATTTGAGAGGAGAGCAGTTTTATGGACGAAATCCGAATTCAGAATCCAATCTTTTTGAAAGCCCTGCGTGCAGTTTTGCTCGCGACGGTAATCATCACGGCTTATGACACAGGCCAGGCGGTTATCGCCTTTGTACGTCGCATCTCACATCCGGACATGGATGTTTTGCTCGTATTTCTGTGGCTTTTGGCTGATCCGTTGATGCTTGTCGCTGCGTTTTGTCTTTTCTACGCATACAAAAGGTTACTCGAGGGCGCGACAGTATCTCTCCCCGTGACCATCGGCTTCGGCTCTTTGATCCTGGGATCGGTAGCAAACCTTATTTCAAAAGGAACCACGATCAACAACCGCGGTGCAGAGGTTGACAACCCGCTCTACGGCATCAGTCTCGTGATCCTTTATTGTTTGATACTGGTCTGCTACATCATCATCTTTTTGTATTATCAGAAGATAGGACCGAGAGTGCTCGCTCTGTTCGCAGGCGGTATGGGCGTTCTCTGCGGAGCCTACCTGTTTTTGAACGGTATCATCATCGTTATCAATGAGCCGAATCAGTTTATCGGTTACTTCTTCTCGACCTACGTGAGTACGTTTGTCATCGCGGCGTCATCGATGCTGTTCTTGCTCACTACGGACTTCGGACCCATAATAGAGGATGCCACACCGACATCGGGGTCATCCGATGTGAATGCTGACAGTATCGACTGACGGACTCGGTATCTGATCTAATAAACAAAAATATGCAGCTGGGTTGATCCGGATCTCCTTTTGGTGATCCTTATCAGCTCAGCTGTTTGCTTAATGAGACCATTTCTATTGCAGATACTGCTGCATCATAGCCTTTGTTTCCTGCCTTCGTTCCGGCGCGCTCGATAGCCTGCTCGATGGTATCCGTTGTGAGCACTCCAAAAATAGTCGGAACTCCCGTTTCCATTCCTACAGTAGCTACGCCTTTGCTGACCTCGGCGCATACGAAGTCATAATGAGATGTCGATCCCTTGATGACAGCTCCGAGACAGATCACTGCATCGTACATTCCGGATGAGGCCATTTTTTTGGCAACCCCGGGGATCTCAAATGATCCCGGCACCCATGCGAGTTCGATATCATCGCCGTTCACTCCGTGGCGGACAAGTCCGTCCTCACAGCCGGACACAAGCTTGCTAACGATAAACTCGTTAAAACGCGCTGCCACGATACCGATCTTCATTCCGTTTCCGATGAGTTTTCCTTCGATTACTTTCATTATTTCCCTCCTTGTTTAGTTAACTGAACATCCTGACCTATATGTAGTCTGTTAACGAGAATCTGGTTTATTCCTAAGCATGACTACCTATAATCTGTCAGGTGCGCCATTTTCTCTTGCTTTGTTTTCAGATATTTATAGTCCTCGGGATGCGGCTCGATCTGGATCGGAACACGCTCCTCTATCGTGATCCCGTAACCTGATAATCCTGCAATCTTTTTGGGATTATTGGTCAAAAGTCTGAGTCTTTTTGCTCCCAGGTCATATAGGATCTGGGCTCCAATACCGTATTCTCTTAAGTCGGGTGGGAAACCGAGCTTGATATTCGCCTCGACGGTGTCGTATCCCTCCTCCTGAAGTTCATAGGCTTTGAGCTTGTTCAGAAGACCTATCCCTCTTCCCTCCTGACGCATGTAGAGAAGGATTCCTCTGCCTTCCTTGGCGATCATCCTCATAGCGTTATCTAATTGCTCGCCGCAGTCGCATCTCTTTGATCCGAACACGTCTCCAGTAAGGCATTCCGAATGGACTCTGCAGAGAACAGGATTCCCGTCTGCCACATCGCCCATCGTGAGGGCCACGTGGTGCTCGCCGTTCGTGATATTTTTATAACCACGAATAGTGAACTCTCCGTATTTGGTCGGGAGTTTGGCCTCTGCTTCGCGACTTACAAGCGTTTCCGTTTCAAGGCGTTTGCGGATCAGGTCTTCGATCGTGACGACGATGATTCCGTGTTTGCTTGCGAACTCGTACAGCTCCGGCGTGCGCATCATCGTGCCGTCTTCGCGCATGATCTCGCAGCACAGTCCGCATTCCTTGAGGCCTGCGAGTCGCATAAGATCGACTGTCGCCTCGGTGTGTCCGGCTCTTTTTAATACGCCGCCCTCTCTGGCCTCGAGCGGGAACATGTGACCCGGACGTCTGAAGTCCTCTGGTCTCGCGTCGTCCTCGACACATTTCATGGCGGTCAGTGATCTCTCGACTGCCGAAATCCCGGTCGTGGTATCTATGTGGTCGATGGAGACGGTAAACGCGGTCGAGTGGTTGTCCGTGTTGTTTTCGACCATCTGCTCAAGTCCGAGCTTTTTCGTCATTTGTGCGCTCATCGGCATACATATGAGGCCCTTCGCCTCGCTCGCCATGAGGTTGACGTTTTCGGTCGTTGCGAACTCGGCTGCGCAGATGAGGTCACCTTCGTTCTCTCTGTCAGGGTCGTCTATAACCAGGATGACCTTTCCGTTTTTTAATTCTTCTAATGCCTGATCGATCGTTGCGAGTGCTGATCCTCCCGATGCACTCTGAGCTTTTGTTTCTGGTTGCATTTTTTTCTCCTGTATTTGGATAGTATTATTGGATAGTCATGTGGGTCTAAGCCTGGTGCCGTATGCGGCGTACGTGACATTTTTATTATCAGAAGCCGTTTTGGATAAGGAACTCTTTGGCTTTGTCATAGTCGCCTTTGAGCGCGCCGGGCATACTCTCCTTCTCTGCAGTCCCGATGATCGCCGGATTCATTCCACTACCCGTGAGCTTCTCAACATACTTTCCTATTATATCAGTTTCTAAGTTGACTATGTCTCCTGTCTTTTTTCCTGATAATGTTGTGTTCGAGATGGTGTGCGGGATAATCGACACAGTGAACGTTTCTTTACTTACGCTCGCTACCGTCAGGCTGATGCCGTCGATGGCGATGGAACCTTTTTCTACTATATAACGCATGGCGTCCGCGCCGGCGGTGTTCCTCATAGCATTTCCAGTCGACTTGTCCGTGCCGGCGTCCGGCTGTATCTCGTAAACGACCGCCATCTCTTTATGTTCGATACTCTTTATCGTGCCCGTGCAGTCGACGTGACCTGCTACTATATGCCCTCCGAATCTCCCGTCGGCGCTCATCGCGCGCTCCAGGTTTACCGGGCTTCCGCTCTTTAGGCTCGCCAGCGATGTGCGTGCGACGGTCTCGTCCATCACATCCGCCTCGAAGCCGTCCCTGTCGACTCTCGTCGCTGTCAGGCACACGCCGTTCACTGCGATGCTGTCACCAACCTTTGTTCCCTCGGTGACGGTGCTGCAGCTGACGCGGAGATGCGCCGAAGCAGAGCCACGGCTGATCCTGTCTATTTTTCCAACTTCTTCTATGATTCCCGTAAACATTTTTTACCTCGACAGCTTCAGCTTTGACATGGGCACCAGATAAGTCGGCTTCTGAAGATCCATGGCCGTAAATATCTCATCGAGCACCTGCGCGCAGTCGCTCTCCTTATCGCTGGCAAACAGCGTATAATGGTGCTCCTCCGTGGATACGATAACCTTATATGTGGTCTTCGCCCCGTTCCCGGCGGCTCTTTTTACTGATATACGTCTGGCTCTGTCGGTGTTGATCAGGTTGTTCTCAAACGGTACCTTTACCCACATCTCTGACGCCTCCTCTCATGAACTGTTACGTAAAAAGCTCCTGAAGCTCTTCTACAAACATACATTTTAACATAAACTTGGTTTTTTCGCAATCTTTTTCTCGTCTGCGGGATATATTACATCCGGATCACAAAACATCCCAGAAAAGCATTGACATAGTCGTACGACTATATTATACTTATTGTATAACAATATGGTCGTACGGCTATTTTTGAAAGGTGATAAGTATATGAAAATATCAGATATGTCTTCTTTTGGCCGGGAAATCAAGCATAGACGTAAAGAACTTAGATACACTCAGGCATATGTATCCGAGTGCAGTGGTTTGTCGGCAAGTTTTCTATCAAATCTTGAAAATGGGAAAGAAACCATAGAGATGGGTAAAGCATTAAAAGTTGTTCAACTTCTGGGGATGGATTTGAACATAAGCATAAGAGGAGAAAACGATGAGTGAAAAAACTGTTTGGTTAGAGGTCAATGGTTTCTCAGTTTTGGTTGGCCGCATCTGTGGCGATTATGCTTCGGATGCTTCTTTTTCCTATGCCGAAGAATACCTGGGTCTTCTGAAGGGAGCTTTCACATGTTTATCAATAAACTGAATCAGTTATATAAACCGAAAAGAATTCTGTATTATATCGACGCCTCTGCCGATGATATAGAGAAGTTTTGTCACGGTGATATCCCGGATGAAGTGGCGAAATACACGAATGATTTTGGAACGTATGACAGCCCCGGTGTATTTTTCGTAAAGGAACTCGAGACTGAAGTTATCGGTATAGAGTACAAGGCAGAAGACGGAGACCCGGCAGGTACTGATACGGCTGTAAATGTGAAAATAACCTCCACGATCAACTACCCTAAGGATCTCAAATCCATCGTTCTTGACGGGGCATTTTTCTACTCGATCGAGATAGACGATGAGGTCGAGATCAGCGATCACAACATACGCAAGCTTTTTAAAAAGATGGCTGCGGATGATGACGCGCACAGGATCTACTCGGATTTTTCGATCAAGGCTGACCCCGATGTGATCAGCATGTTTGCGTCAGAGAAGAAACTTCGTCTGCTATACGAGTGCAGGCTTGACAGGGACGGTGCGCTCCCCGTGATAAATGACAATTCGTCGGCGCTCTCTCATGAGGAGATGTATCAGCTGGCATTTTTCGACCCGATCACAAACCATTACAATTGGAATCATCTGCTCGCATTCATCGAGATGCCGATGGATTTCGGTATCACTGATTTTGCTTTTGTTCATTTTGACATCAAGGAGTTCAGGGTGATCAACGAGGTTTACGGACACGTGGCAGCAAATCAGGTTTTGAAAAACGTCGTAAGCGCGATGAACGAGGCTGATTTTGTTTATGCATCCGCCAGATGTCACAATGACAATTTTGCCATGATGATCCGCGATATGCCTGAGGATGAGACTTTGACGAAGCTTGCGACTTTTTTTGAGAAGCTATCTCACCTTGAGGTCGATACTAACTATGAGATTCTCTATAGATGCGGGGTTGTCCCGATGCAGTGGACGATGTTATATGGCAACCGCGTGGCTGATGCCGCGAAGCTTGCGCAGTCGATGGGGACGCATCAGGATCGCACAGATATCGTTATGTATACGGATCAGATGCACGAGGACATCCAGTGGGGAAACTATATCAAGGCTTATGTGGACACGGCGATCGAAAAGGATGAGTTTGTCGTGTATCTGCAGCCGAAGTTTGATATAACGGGTGGCACCGGAGCCGAGCGTGGCGCCGGGGCTGAGCGTGGCGCCGGGGCCGAGCGTGGCGCCGGGGCTGAGCGTGGCGCCGGGGCTGAGAGTGGTGCCGGGGCTGAGCGTGGTGCCGGGGCTGTGAGTGGCGCCGGGGCT
>CAMVOY010000075.1 GCA_947169235.1 uncultured Lachnospiraceae bacterium
TATGGGACTGGATGGATCATACCACCGGAAAGTCACACAAGTTGAGCGAGAAAGACATGTCGGAGATGCAGGATATGCTGGCCGATATGTTGAAAATGGAGCGCGGACAAAAGAAATCCGAAACCGGGCTTGAACACCTGGAGCGGGAGGAGTTTATCCTTAAGAAGTTGAAGGACGAGCAGAAGGCTGTAAAGGAAAAGACGGAAGCTTTGGAGTCAGAAATCAAGGAGATCGATTTCGACGAGAAAGAACTCCGAGTACCCGAAGTGGAGACAGACTGGATACTCAAAAAGGCAAAAAGAAAAATACAAGAAGAACTCGCAATTCCTGTCCCTGTTGTAGGCAAGGAAAAGTGGCGGGAGGAGCGGCTGGAGGCAGTAAAGGCTATTCTGACGCACATGGAAAACAACCTAATCTCGGCGAAGGGGAGCCAAAAACAGGCGATTCTGAATTATGGCAAGGCGCTCTACAAGCAGACCAAAAAGGAAATCTATGACATCAGTGAAGAGAACAAGCGACTCAAAGGGGTAAACCAGAGGTTAACCAATGAGAACGACAATCTGAAGGGAAAACTTGCGTCTATAGATGAGAATGCCGTCCGGAAACTGCGAACGGAACTCGCCGCGGCAAACAAGCGCGCCGAAGACGCCGACCTTGCGATTGCCCAGGAAAAGGAGAGGACCAATCAGGAACGGCGCCGGACCGAGCAAGAGCGCAATAGGGCAGACAACGCTGAAATGCAGGTCCGCGAGATACTCTCTATTCCGGAAATCAATAAGTTTTGGGAGCTGGTTCTTCGTAAGAAGGCCTTCCTGGAGGAGATGAACCTAAGGATCGCTAAAGCAGCGACAGCCCTTTACGACTTTGCCAAGAATCGTGACCTCATTTTCTCCAATGAGGCAGAGGTTAGCATCGGCAACGGTATTATTGCAGAGGCGATCCTGAAAGGCTTGGATCCTACGGATGAAGTCCAGCGAAAGAAGGCAGCGAAAAGCCTGCTTGGCAAGGTCAACTGGAAAGGAATGTATCAATCCAGCTGTGATCTGGCTGAAACCCGCACCGAACAGTTCTGTGAAGAAATAACCGTCACGAAAGAGCTTGTGGCAACTTTAATGCTTGCTGCTGGCGGAAAAGGTGGTGTCAGCGTCGGGGGTGGCGGAGGTGGCTCCAACGATGATCTCACCAACTGGGACGGAACGAAAAAGAAAGATAGAGGGAGAAGAAGGTAACGGGGTCATTAGAAGTTCTCCTTGTAGTGCCGGATAAGTATTCGGCATTGGGTAAGAGGATGGTCCGGAAACAGCTCATCATATTCGGCCAACTCCGACAGATTCATCTTGTAGGATGCCTGTGAATCCGGATCATAGGGATCACATTGAGCTGGTATTGAAGAAAGGAGTGGATTTCATATTATTGCGGCGAGATAAATGCACGTTTCGTTTTGATGTGTGCCTGGTTTATGACCGTTCCGTCGCCCGTTTTCTCGCCGATCGGGACAGGATGCTTGTCAAGGCCCTGAATGATAGCAAGTGTAAATTGTCTGTTTCGGGCGATATGCGTACTCTCTCTTTCAATAGCCACGAAAGCTTCGTTGTATTATGGCGTTCTAAAAAAAAGGACTCCCAAATCGTGTGAAGTCCAATGCATTGGCGGGCTTGAAGATTTGCAAATAAAGGACAATTTGTCGTTTCAGTAGTTGATTCGTTCCTACGTCTATGACAAGAATGGAAATTGTTTGTAATCACTATGCTCAGAAGCGCCCATTATATCTCGGGAGTGCTACTTGCGAAACTAAATAAAAGATAATACCTTCTTTTTCCCTATATTTGTAAAAAGTGAAAATCGGACATGAAGAAACCTGAGATAATCATTACTCTGATAATCTGTGCCATAACGCTGATTGCGTCATCAGCCTCTTTCGGGCAGGAAAAGGATTACGACTACAGTACAATACCCGCCGACACAACCATCATGAGCAACAAGGACGCGACGATTACTATGAACACGCCGGACGGAGTAAAAACCATAAGGTTGGTCAACGCCAAGAGAATAAAGGCAGAACGCGATCGCAAGCTCCTGACATGGGCTGGAGTGGCTGGTGTCGCCATCGCGGCGCTCTGCGTTTTCCTTTATTCAAAAAGGAAGAACAAGCGGATAAGTTCACTGGAAAAGCAGATCCAGCAGGACAAAGAAGACATTCAGCAGATGGAGGAGAACATTAAAGTTATTCAGAGCCACTCGGACTCTATGTCAGCATCAGTCCTCGGTATGCTTGAGGACAGGGTGGCGATTATAAAATCGATAATAGAGAGGCACGACTCATTCAAGAGACAAAAAGAGGGAGGGAATTACTTTGAAAAAATGGAGTCACTGAAGGACACCATCAGCCAATACAAAAACCACATCTCCGGCCTGAGAAAGGATGTTGACCTTCTTGGGGGCATTGAGGATGCGTTGAACTCGGGTCAGGACAATATCATGGGTAAATTGCGGGACAGCTTCGGAGACAATCTGTCAGAGGAGGATTATAGGATTCTGTCAGGAGTATTTATCGGTATGACTCCCAAAAGCCTCTCCTTCGTGACCGGGATCCCTGCCGGCACCCTCAGGGTCAGGAAGACCCGTTACAAGAAAAAAATCGAAGGGCTGCCGGAATCTCCCGAGAAGCGGCTTTTCCTCCATTTATTCGACACCAGCAGGGGCGAGTAACTCCATTATTTCTTAAATATCAATATATTAATGCGTTACAAATTGAATTGTAACGCATATGGTCTTGTGCGCCGTTATACAACTTCGTACTTTTGCATAAACAATAAAAACCCCAAAACTATGCGCAAAAAAAATCTCAAAGTCTTTGCGGCTATTGTTTTAGCCGCTTCATTCTTCACCTTGGCCTCACAGCTATATGCCTCTGTTGTTGTTCACGTTTCTGGATGTGATGTACAAATAGAGGGATTAGGGGAGTTCAAATGTGAAGCATCTTCAGATGATTGTTTCACCTACATTGAAGGTAGTACCTCGGTAATTTGTACTGGAGAAATGTCATATGTTGGGAATTAAACCATGTCCTTCAATTAAAAGTAAAGGCTATTTAACACATTTAATAGTCTTATTCGCACTGTCTCTGTGGGCAATCTGCCCACAGAGATTATCAGCCCAAACATATCTTATCTCCACTAAATCATCACATGGAAGTTTATTTCTTGGAGATAATGAGCAATATTCTTATCGGGTTCTTGACAAAGAATTCACACGAGTGACTTATAAGACATTCCTCTCTTTTGAGGACTCCGATGAGGAAGGAGTAGAAGACATCTTTATTCTCCAAATAGGGGAAAAAATCTCAAAGTTTTCCTCAAAGATCCACTACCAAATGGATTCGATAAAGATAAGCGCAAAGGGAGTCTCCTTCGGCAGAATTGATGGACTCCATAGAATCGACCCGGTTTTCTTTTACGAATGCTACTACACGGATCTGTCCACCAGGGAACTCACATTCACGAACCGCCTAACCCAAGAAGACTTCAAATACAATGACGCAATACCGGAAATCAAATGGAATGTTGATTATGACTCATCTAGGGTAATCTGCGGTTTCGAATGCCATAAAGCAATAGGAGTTTTCCGTGGAAGAACCTATGAGGCATGGTTCACGGAATCGATTCCTTCAACAGCCGGGCCATGGAAATTAGGAGGTCTTCCTGGAGCCATCCTCCTCGCGGGGGACATGGAAAACAGATGCCGGTTCGAGGCTCAGTCTGTCGAGATTAAAAACGATGATATCCTTATGGCGGAATACCCATACACGAAAGTCTCGCGAAAACAATACGCACGGCTCCTTCAGATGAGAATTCTCAAACCAACGACTTTCAATGTCGCTCACGGCAATAAAAACCCGAACATGAAGATGACGGCAAGCGGCCCTGACGAACCCCAGCGGATGATTACGATCCTGGAATCCGAGTAAATTATTGATCTGATGAAACGGCTTACCATATTACTACTACTTGTTTACACCTCGATATCATGTGAGGCTCAAAAGATCAAAGAGATCGACATCCCATCGGAATCTATTGATAGTTTTACGAGCAGGCAACCTGCCAGGGAGCTTTACCGTGACTCTTCAAGCGCCTATTTCCCCATCTTCGTGATTGAGAGTATTATATGTGTGACGCATCCCAGAAAAGAATATAAATACGCTATTGACTATTTCGACAAAGAAACCGGGGACAGTCTGGGGCATAGCATTGATTTGCCGGCAGAGGATCTCCCCTGGTTCAACCCTCTTTATTCGTTGCACCAAGGGAACATCATCCTGCATGACAACACAGTCAAAAGAATCGCGGTTATCGATGCCCAAAAGGCTGTGAATGAACCAGGATACACACCGGTCATACGTGAGACAAATATATTGTCAACGCGCTTTGTTCCCTATGGAGACAGGCTCATCTTCTGGAACCAATACGGCCATGACCCACATTTCCCAAGGATTGAGGTCTCAGACACTGAATGGAACTATCAATATCCTAACCAAATAAAAATTAACGCTTTCAACGTTGACCATGGCGAGATTTTGCTGAACCAGAGGGAGGACATCGTGTTTTTCGTCCATAAACGCCAGCCGACGATTGAGATTATGGACCCAAGAGGCGTTGTCAACACGATAATCCGGTTTAACCACCCTGCGACTGAAATCGCCTCGATTGAGATGAACGGCACCAGAACCTTTGTTTACAAACAACCATTGGTTGCATGTTTCACCGCCGCCAGTTCCAATGAAGGAGCAGTGGTCGTATCCTATTCAGAATCAAAAGATTCCAATTTCATACTCATATTTGACTGGACTGGAAAACTACTCACTGGTTTCAAAGTGTCCGGCGAGGTGTATTCCCTATCCGTCTCAAACAACGGCGAATTCATCTACACCTGGGAAAACTCGGGAAACGAGAACGTGCTTAAAGAGTATTCCACCTCCCAATGATACCGCGACAGACTAGCGTAATCTTATTATCGCTTACATTCTTATTATTAATAAGTTGTTCCAATCATAAGACACAATCTCACGTCGACGGCTGGAGTAAAGTCGTCCTGTCAGGAAAAACGGTTGAGGGTAATCCTCCAGCGACAGATTTCTTTGATCACTCTATCCCTGTTCCTACAGATTGGGAAATCTTCTATGTATATGCCGCAAATCCGGAATGCTCATTTTGCATCGCTTCAGCCTTAAAATGCTATAAGACTTACTTGGACTCAAAAACGCCAGAGCCTTTCATTTTCCTGTTAAAATCAGAAAACAATGATTTGTTCTTCTATTATCTAAAAAAGGAGATAGAATCAAAGCCGTTAACCATAGAATCTGCTGAACTTGATAAAATCGTTGAAGGGCTATACGTGATTAAAGACGGCCGCGTCGTGTCACACAAAGACTGGGAGATGTTATGAAATCACCGATAATGAAGATAATCTCTCTGGCTTTGGCTTTGCTAGCGGCCAGGACTGTATGCGGGCAGAACCTGAAGGGAACCGTCAGGGACAGCTCTGACGGGAACGTCCTGCCAGGTGTGATTGTCAAGGTGAAGGGAGAGGAAGGGAAAACCCTCGGCTATGCGACAACACTCAAAGACGGCTCTTTCATCATCGCCAAGCCAGCAAAAGCCAGTGAGATAGTTTTCTCCATGCTAGGATACAAAGAAGCGAGTTTAAAGGCGCCTTTCCAGGACAATTATGATATCAGGTTGGTAGCGAGCCGGGAGTATATCAAAGAATCGGTCGTACAAGCGAATAAGGTCGTGATGTCAGGAGACACCGTGAAGTACAACGTCAAAGCGCTCATAAGCCGTGACGATGCCGTGCTGGGCGATGTCCTGAAACGTCTCCCGGGAATCGAGTTGACACCCAGCGGACATCTGCGGGTCGACGGGAAGGATCTGGGTAAATTCTATGTCAACGGGAAAGATTTCCTCGACTATAATTACAATCTCGCCACAAAGAACCTCAACGTGAATGCTGTCAAGAAGGTCGAAGTGATACGAAACCATCAGGCAATCAGGATGTTGGAAGGCTTGGAAGAGTCAGACAAGGCTGCCGTTAACATCATTCTCGAAGACGGTTACAAGGGTAAGATCAACTGGAGGGGTTCAGGAAGCATAGGCGGAGCCGCTGACAAGCCCTATGTCCCATGGGCTGCGGACCTGTCGGCCATTGACCTGTCCGATGGAATGGCCAACTTATTTGTGGGAGATTACGACTCTGAAGGGAAGGCGTTGAAAGAGAACACTTTCAACTTCTATCAACTGGCGGACGGCAATCGGCGGCAAGTCAAGAGCCATATTCTCGCCTCACCGGTGAAGGCTCCTCTTGAAAACAAGAGGTCCCTGTTCAACAACTCCCTTGACACAAGGGCGGTGAATACCGTGGCGCTTTCTCCGACATCGACCTTCATGTCTGTTGTCTCATTCGCATCAGACAGACGGGAGTCAGAGATGGCCCAATTATCCA
The DNA here is from genome assembly GCA_947169235.1 of uncultured Lachnospiraceae bacterium. Lineage (GTDB taxonomy): Bacteria > Bacillota > Clostridia > Lachnospirales > Lachnospiraceae > Eubacterium_F. Next base: position 6,499 of record CAMVOY010000075.1, read on the forward strand.
CTTACCACAATAGCGGCTATGACGACCAGATTCTTGATCGTACCGAGAAAAGAGAAGAGAGGGGACGGAAATTCACAGGCAGTCTAACCTACAGGAACAACAGCGAGAAACGCTTCGTCAACGAGCGACTGTTCGTGGATTTCGGGAAAAGCTCCGGCTATTCGGAAGTTAGCGGAGACATCTTCAGAAGCCAGCGTACGGAAAACCGCCGCTGGGATATCGACAACGATTTGACGGCGAGATTGAAGACGTCTTCCGGAAAAGCCTTCAGCATCTCGAGCTACACACAGTTCACCCGCTTCGATGAAAGCCTTGACCTCCTGGGGCAGGATATCAGACAAGACATAGCCTCTACTGCGTTCTTTGAAGAGATGCTCCTGAATGG
>CAMVOY010000076.1 GCA_947169235.1 uncultured Lachnospiraceae bacterium
GGTACGAAGACAGTCGTGATGAATCTGATGTTGTTTGCGATACTTATCACGGCAAACCTGGGTGTGATGAATCTGCTTCCGATACCTGCGCTCGATGGTGGGCGGTTGCTGTTCCTCATTATCGAATTGATAAGAAGAAAGCCGTTGCCGCAGAAGGTCGAGACGTATTTTAATGTCGGGGGCTTCATGGTGTTGATGGCGCTGATGGTATTCATCATGGGGAATGATATACTGAAGCTGTTTTAAGCGACGGGGCAGATATTTACAAGCGATGGGGCGGATATCTTTAAGCGACGGAGCGGATATTAACAAGCGACGGGGCGGCTAACTTTCACTCGGATTTCAGAGGGCGCTCACGACTCGCTTCGCTCGTCTGCGCTTACGACACCCTCTGAAATACTCGTGAAACGCCCGCCCCTGTGCGGTAGTGGTACCGTTGTGGTATAGGAGAGTTTATGAGAAGAAATACCAGAGAAGTAAAGATTGGTAGTGTAGTTATAGGAGGAGAAAGACCTATCGCTATACAGTCGATGACGAATACTAAGACTGAAGATGTTGAAGCAACGGTCGCCCAGATTAGTGAATTAGAAAAAGCCGGATGTGATATCATCAGGAGCGCTGTGCCAACTATGGAGGCGGCAAAGGCATTTCGTGACATCAAGGCGGGGATTCATATTCCTATCGTTGCGGATATTCATTTTGATTACAAGTTGGCTATCGCGGCGGTTGAGAACGGGGCTGACAAGATCAGGATCAATCCCGGTAATATCGGAAGCAGGGAAAGAGTGCAGGCGGTCGTTGACTGTTGCAAGGAGCATCATGTTCCGATCAGAGTAGGTGTGAACAGCGGTTCGCTCGAAAAAAACCTTATTGAAAAGTATGGTGGAGTCACTGCCGAGGGACTGGTTGAGAGTGCTCTTGATAAGGCTGAACTCATCGAGTCTATGGGACATCATGATCTGGTGATCAGTATAAAATCATCAGATGTCATGATGGCGGTAAAGGCGCATGAGCTGATAGCAGACAAAACGGATATTCCTCTTCATGTGGGTATCACTGAGGCAGGAACGGTTTTATCCGGAAGTGTAAAGTCAGCACTGGGTCTCGGACTTATTCTAAATCAGGGAATAGGAGATACCATCAGAGTGTCCCTCACGGGAGAGCCTGTGAAGGAAGTCAGAGTTGCAAAGCAGATACTTCGATCATTGGGCCTCCGTAAAGGTGGAATAGAAGTAGTAAGTTGTCCTACCTGCGGCAGAACACAGATAGACCTTATCGGACTGGCCGAAAAGGTAGAGCAGATGGTTCAGGCTTACGATGACAAAGACATAAAAGTCGCAGTTATGGGATGCGTCGTAAACGGCCCGGGCGAAGCTAAGGAAGCAGATATCGGTATCGCCGGCGGCATCGGCGAAGGCCTGCTTATCAAAAAAGGTGAAGTTATAAAAAAGCTTCCCGAAGATCAACTTTTAGACGCTCTTGAAGCGGAAATCAGAAAGATGTAAAGAAACAAGAAAACAGCGCCGACGGCAGGAGTTTTCTCACAGCGAACAACGTAGTTGTGAGTCGTGAGAAAAGCTCCGACAGCGTTCGGCGCGTCGCATTAAGACATATGTTTCAAAGAAAGATATCCAAGCGTCGACGGCGATAGTTTTCTTCCGAGGAGGCCTTCAGAGGCCGAGCGAGGAAGAAAAGCTATCATTGCGTTCGACGCGACACATGAGTAATGAGGAGCGATGTAAATGGAAGCCTCTAAGACGAGCTTTTTTGATGCCTTCACCGGACTTGATCTCGAGTCCGGTCTTTATCATACCTTCTCCGACGTCTCCGTCTCACGAGTCGCAGCCAGCAACCGTCTTCATATGGTACGCATAGAACTCGAAAGCGAAAAGATTATTTCCAGAAGAGACATCGAAAAAACAGAAAAAGCTTTATATGATCAGATCTTTAAAAAGACAGATTACAGTCCGAAGATGTTGGTAAGTTTCAGAACAGATGACGATGCCACCGCTTCAGATGTTTTTGATATGTATTGGAATACATGGAAGGAAGAAATCAGAGAGTATCATACCATTGATTATCACACCTTCTGTTCAGGTAAAATGAGCTTTACCGATGAGAATACTTTGCTCATAACCTGTGAGGATGTACCTGTAGCTAAAAATCGTTCAAAGGCTATGGCTCAGTATATCGAGCAGAAGATGAGAGAGCGATTTGATAAGGCGATCAACGTCGAATTCAAATACGTTGAGCCTCAGAAGAAAAAGAAGAAAGCCTCCGCTGAAGCAGACAAAGATTTGATTAAGAAAAATAACGAAGAAAAATCCGACATCGGTGAAAAGAAATCAGATAATAAAAAGGATAAAAAGAAGAAGAGAAAAGGAGCCCCCGAACCGGGACTTGTTTACGGTAAAACAGTCGAGGGTGAGATCACCGATATCAATGATCTTTTTGATGGTGTAGGCGAAGTAGTCATCAACGGAATGGTCAGGTTCGTAGAGAAGAGAGAAACACGTAAGGAAGGTCTGTCCATTCTTATGTTTGATGTCACTGATTTTACAAATACTATTCGTTGCAAGATGTTTGTAAATCAGGATGAGTATGATGAATATTCTTTGGGAGAGTTTATCAGTGTCGGTCATTTTTTGAGGATAAAAGGAAAGGTTGTTTTTGATGACCGCTTTGATAAAGAGATACGCATCATGAATATCGATGGTATCAAGGAGATTGAGGATTTCAGATCTCCCAGAGTTGATACCGCCGAGCTTAAGAGAGTTGAGCTTCACGCGCACACTCAGATGAGTGATACTGATGCGATGACCGAAACGGCAGCGCTCGTTAAAACTGCTCATAAATGGGGACATCCGGCTGTGGCCATCACTGATCACGGTGTGGTTCAGTCCTTCCCGGATGCGGAGAGCGCGTGCAAGGCTACCGATGATCCTGATTTCAAAGTGATCTATGGAAGTGAAATATATCTTGTTGACGATACCGAGGAGACTGTCGTAAATGAAAAAGGTCAGTCACTCGATGACAGTTATGTTGTTTTCGATCTGGAGACGACAGGCTTTTCTCCGACGCGCTGCAGGATCATAGAGTTCGGTGCCGTGAAGGTTGTAGAGGGCAAGATAGTTGATCGTTTTTCGACGTTTGTTGATCCTCATATGCCGATACCGCCGCGCATACAAAACCTGACAAAAATAACAGATGCAATGGTTAACGGAGCGCCCGATATAAAAGAGGTGCTGCCCGATTTTATGCGCTTCTGTGACGGGTCGATCCTGGTTGCTCATAACGCTCAGTTTGATCATGGTTTTATCAGGGCAAAGGCGCTTGAGATGGGCTGTGAGACGAATTATACCGTTGTTGATACGGTGGGTATCGCGAGAGTATTATTCCCGGATATGGCTAAGGCTACACTCGATGCGGTTGCAAAGAGGATGAAGATATCATTGGAGAACCACCACAGGGCGGTAGAGGATGCGGAGGCAACTGCGGAGATTTTTGTAAAAATGATCCCGCTCCTCAAAAAGAGAGATATCCATGACCTGAAGGGCCTGTATGAGATAACTCATCATGCACCCGAGATCACCAAGAGAAAGCCAATGTACCATGCGATAGTGCTCGCAGCAAATGAAGTTGGAAGAGTTAATCTGTACAGACTTATCTCGGATTCGCATTTGAAATATTATCAGAGACGTCCCCGTGTGCCGAAAAGTGAACTGGCACTTCTTCGCGAGGGGCTGATTGTGGGTTCCGCCTGCGAAGCGGGAGAGCTCTATCAGGCAATACTCGATGACAGGGATGAGGACAGGATAGAAAAGATAGCTGAGTTCTATGATTATCTTGAGATACAGCCCGTTGATAACAATGCATTTATGATCGAGTCAAACAAAAGAGAATCCTACGAGAGGATCACATCCTACGATGATCTGAGAGAGATCAACAGGCGTATAGTCGCACTTGGTGAAAAGCTCGGTAAGCCTGTTTGCGCAACTACGGACTCGCATTTTCTGAATCCTGAGGATGAGATATATCGCGAGATACTTCTCGCCGGGAAAAAGATAACGGATGAGCAACAGCCGCCTCTATACTTCCGCACGACAGACGAAATGCTCGAGGAGTTTTCATATCTCGGTCGAGAAAAGGCGATGGAGGTCGTTGTTACAAACACTGTTGATATCGCAAACAGGATAGAAAAATTCTCACCCGTGTTCCCGGATAAGTGCGCGCCGGTCATCCCGGATTCAGACAAGCAGCTCAGGGAGATCTGCTACAGAAAGGCTCATCAGATGTACGGTGATGATCTGCCTGAGGTAGTCGAAGAAAGACTTGAAAGAGAGCTTAATTCGATCATATCCAACGGATTTGCCGTGATGTATATCATCGCGCAGAAGCTCGTTTGGAAGTCAAACGAGGACGGATATCTCGTAGGAAGTCGAGGATCTGTCGGCTCGTCATTTGTCGCCACGATGGCAGGTATCACGGAGGTAAATCCGCTTCCTGCGCATTATTATTGTGAAAAATGTCACTACTCGGATTTTGATTCCGAGGAAGTTAAAAAATACTCCGGAAGCTCAGGTTACGATATGCCTCCGAAGAATTGTCCGGTGTGCGGAGAACCTTTGGTTAGGGACGGACATGATATCCCGTTCGAGACGTTCCTCGGATTCTATGGAGACAAAGAGCCTGATATCGATCTGAACTTCTCAGGAGAATACCAGTCGAAGGCGCATGCTTATACGGAGGTTATTTTTGGCGAAGGCCAGACGTATCGAGCAGGAACCGTTGGTACGATCGCGGAGAAGACCGCATTCGGATATGTAAAGAACTTTTTTAAAGATAAACAGATACACATCAGAGATGAAGAGGTGGAGAGACTCAAGGATGGTGTTGAGGGAGTGAAGAACTCTACCGGTCAGCATCCGGGTGGTATTGTCGTGCTTCCTTTAGGATGGGATATAAATGTATTTACACCGGTTCAGCACCCGGCAAATAAAGATATACCTATAATCACAACGCATTATGATTATCACAAGATCGATTCGAACCTTTTGAAGCTCGATATACTCGGACACGATGATCCGACCATGATCCGTATGCTCGAGGATATAACCGGAGTAGATGCGATAAAGATCCCTCTCGATGATGAGAAGGTGCTTTCGCTCTTTGCGGGGACTGAGGCGCTCGGAGTGGAGCCCGATGACCTGATGGGAGTGGATCTTGGGTGTCTTGGCGTGCCCGAGATGGGAACCGAGTTTGTTATGCAGATGCTGCGAGATACGAAGCCGAAGAACTTCTCGGATCTCGTGCGTATATCGGGTCTGTCGCACGGAACCGATGTGTGGCTGAATAACGCCCAGTATTATATCAAGAACGGAGACTGTACGCTGTCTACGGCGATATGTACCCGTGATGATATCATGACATATCTGATCTATGCCGGTGTTGACAAGGGTCTTTCATTCAAGATCATGGAGAAGGTCAGAAAAGGACTTGTTGCCAAAGGTAAGGTGAAAGAGTGGGATGAGTGGAAGGAAACCATGTTATCCTGTGGTGTTCCGGAGTGGTATGTCGAGTCCTGCGGAAAGATAAAATACATGTTCCCGAAGGCACACGCCGTGGCTTACGTCATGATGGCGTTCCGTATCGCATGGTTTAAGGTGTATTATCCGTTGACGTACTACGCGGCATTTTTCTCGATCAGAGCGAAGGCGTTTGACTATGAGCTTATGTGTCAGGGTCGGACTGCGCTCGAGGAGATCATGAAGGATTATGACAGGAGATCAAAATCAAAGGACTTCACTGACAAGCTTTCGCCGAAGGAGGAGGCTGCCCAGGGTGATATGAAGATAGTGCAGGAGATGTACGCCAGAGGTTTTGACTTTGCGCCAATAGATCTTGAGAAGGTCGATGCGAAGCGCTTTACGATCACCGAGGATGGACGTCTGATGCCTTCTCTGATCGCCATCAACGGTGTAGCAGATGCTGCTGCCGAGTCCATCGCTGATGCAGTCAAGGATGGACCGTTCAGCTCCTGCAAGAATTTCAAAGACAGAACACACGCAACCCAGACAACGGTTGACAAGCTCAGAGAGCTTGGAATCCTCGGAGATATTCCGCTGGATGATCAGATGTCATTGTTAGATATGTTTTAAAAAAAATTAAAAAAATACTTGCAATTATCTTTTTTATGTGATATAGTATGTCGCAGTGGTCCGTTGGTCAAGCGGCTAAGACGCTGCCCTCTCACGGCAGAAACAGGGGTT
>CAMVOY010000077.1 GCA_947169235.1 uncultured Lachnospiraceae bacterium
CAAGCTGCACCGGGAGCAGGCACTGCTCCTCAAGCGGCACCGCCGCCAATGCAGCCCCAGATGGCACCGCCGCCTATGTACGCGATGCCACCACAGGATTACAACATAGCACCGGCTCAATTCCAGAGCTTCATGGCTCCACCGGATCTGTCAGGTATAGCGCCTGAGAACATCGATCTGATCATGGATGTTCCGTTGGAAGTCACGGTAGAGTTGGGACGAACCAGCAAATCCATCAAAGAGATCCTGGATTTCTCACCGGGAACCATCATAGAGTTGGATAAGTTGGCCGGCGAACCGATCGATGTGTTGGTAAATGGGAAGTTTGTTGCTAAAGGCGAGGTTGTCGTTATCGAGGAAAGCTTCGGTATACGAGTGACCGAGATTATCAAAGAATCATGATTAAAGGAGATAAAAAATGGCTAAGAGTGTATTGATTTGCGATGATGCGGCGTTCATGAGGGTCATGATCAAGGACATCCTGACCAAAAACGGTTATGATGTTGCGGGAGAGGCAGAGAATGGCGCCAAGGCGGTCGAGAAGTACAACGAGACCAATCCAGATCTGGTTATGATGGATATCACTATGCCGGAGATGGATGGAATCCAGGCTCTGAAAAAGATCAAAGAGGGAGATGCTAACGCTTGTGTTATCATGTGCTCAGCAATGGGTCAGCAGGCGATGGTTATCGAGTCGATCCAGTCAGGTGCAAAAGACTTCATCGTTAAGCCTTTCCAGGCAGACCGTGTTCTGGAGGCAGTCAAGAAAGCGATTGGTTAATCTATGCTGTCTAATGTAATACAGCTGGTTGTCATCATTGTCATTTTTATACTTGTATTGGTGGCGACTTACTTTACGACAAGATGGATCGGAAAGAGTGGAGCGATTCAGTCTCATTCGCCCAACATTCATGTGAAGGAGACGTTCAAGATCGCACCGAACAGATACATCCAGATCATCGAGCTCGGCGATCAGTATTATGCGATCGGAGTGTCTAAGGACAATATTACATTCTTGACAGCTTTATCCAAGGACCAGCTTGACCTGACGCCGGTTAGTAAGGAGAATGGTGCGGTGTCGTTCAAGGATATGATGAACAGATTCCGCAAAAACTAATATTTTTGTGATCAAGAGGTTGGTACGTATGTTCAGACAGAAAGGTGTTAAAGCATTATTACGCTTGTGCCTTCTGGTCATAGTACTGATGATGCCAACCTTTTTTTGTGGTACAACGAGTTATGCTGCCCCGGTAAAAAGTGATGCCGACCAGGATCATATCGAGGGCAATGGTACCGTAGGGGAGGTTCAGGATCCTGACTCTCCTCAGGATTTTCAGTTTTCAATATCGTCAAATGCAGGAGCGACGGGGCTGTCGGCACCGTTGAGAATTCTTCTTGTATTGACAGTTTTATCAGTAGCACCGTTTATTCTGTTGATGATGACATCGTTTACCAGGATAATTGTGGTGCTTCATTTTGTTCGTACGGCTTTGGGAACGCAAACCTCGCCACCTAACCAGGTGCTGTTGGGGTTGGCGCTATTTTTGACGTTATTTATAATGTCGCCTGTCATGGTACAGATAAATGATGATGCCATCAAGCCGTTCGATGCGGGTGAGATAACCCAGGAGGAAGCTCTCGAACGAGGTATGGCACCTCTGCGTGAATTCATGTTTAAGCAGACGAACAGAAAAGATATTAAACTCTTTTTGGAGATACAGGAAAAAGAGGATGAGGTATCCGTTGAGAATATAGATGAGATACCTTCGACAGTCCTTATCCCTGCCTTTATGATAAGCGAACTCAGAGCGGCATTTATTATGGGATTTTTGTTATACCTGCCGTTTATAGTTATAGATATGGTTGTCTCGTCGACACTTATGTCGATGGGTATGATGATGCTACCGCCGACTACGATATCGATGCCGTTCAAGTTGCTGTTATTCGTATTGGCTGACGGATGGGATCTGTTGATCGGGCAGGTAGTCAAAACCTTCTATTAGATTGGAGTTAATATATGTTTACTGATGCTGATATATTGGATATAGCACGCGATATGATATTTACCGTGTTACGATGTGCAATGCCGTTGCTTTTGGTATCGTTGATCGTCGGTCTGATCATATCGATATTTCAGACGATAACATCGATCCAGGAGCAGACACTTACGTTTGTTCCGAAACTGTTGGCGATTTTTTTGGCGCTGTTATTATTAGGCGGATGGATCATGGGAAGCTGCGTGGATTTTTTTGAACAGATGTGTAATTCATTTTCTAATTTTGTATAAATAGTTTTCCTGAAATATTAGTGGAGGAGTAAATTGGATTTCACCGTTGAGAGCTTCGAGTATTATATGCTCGTTGTAATAAGGATAGCCGGCTTCGTGGGAGTGGCGCCTCTGTTTAATATCAGGTCGCTCTCGCCGCAGATGAAGGTCGGGATCAGTATCATGCTCTCGGCTATAGTCATACCGATGACGCCCGTTGTCGAGTTACAGTATCAGGGTATAATCGGATTTACTGCGTTAATTGTTAAAGAGCTTGTCGTAGGGCTTACGCTCGGGTTCATGTGTGCATGCTGTACTTATATATTGAACTTCGCCGGACAGCTTATGGATATCGATATGGGTCTTTCTATGGCATCGACTTTTGACCCTATCAATAATCAGCAGGTAACTGTTACAGGTCTTATTTATAACACCTTATTTATGCTCACTCTGGTAGCGACAAATATGCACTATTATATCATACGTGCGATACTCGATACCTTTAAATATTTCAATGTGGGACAGGAAGTTTTTCCCCGCGAAATGGTGCAGATAGGAATTGATTTTATCGTCAATTTTTTCATCATCGGATTCCGAATAACATTGCCTATGTTTTGCGCGATGTTTTTGATAAATATAATACTCGGAATACTTGCACGTATCGCTCCTCAGATGAATATGTTCGTCGTGGGAATGCAGATAAAGCTGATAGTTGGATTTTTTGTTCTTTTGCTTTTGGTGCAGACCCTGCCGACAGTTTCGGATTTCGTGTTTACGGAAATGAAGGATGTGATCACCGATGTGGTACATGGTTTCACACCGTAGAGGTAAAAAGTGGAAGATTTATTATTAAAGTATAACCTCCAGTTCTTCGCCAAAGATGAGGGCGGAGAAAAAACGGAGGAGCCGACAGCCAAAAAACTGAGTGATGCCCGTAACGAGGGCCAGGCGCCCAGATCTCAGGATCTGAATACGGCGTCGATGCTCCTGGTGCTGATACTCGGTATCAAGATATTCGGCGGATTTATATATGACAGAGTGTTTGAAACGTATCACTACGTCATGACAAATATGTCTGATTATGCGACAAACGAGTTTAATCTCGGCAGAGCGGAAAACCTGTTTCAAATGGGATTAAGAGAAGTTTTATTCACGATACTTCCCATATCGCTCATCGGTGTTTTAGTCGCATTTGTAGTCGGTGTAAAACAGGTAAAATGGAAGATAACAACAAAGCCGTTAAAGCCCAAACCCAGTAAGCTCAATCCTATAAAGGGAATGAAAAGGATATTCTCAAAGGACAAGCTTGTTGAGTTATTAAAAGCGTTAGTAAAACTCGGTGTGTTGTTCTGGGTGGTCTTCTCATACATACAGGATGAGTGGGGTATGATCACCAATATTTATCAGCTTGAACCGGTGCCGGCTGTGCACCTGATCATAGATACTGTCCTTGATATCGCACTGCGAGTAGCGATAGTATTTTTGCTGATAGCGTTTGCTGACTGGATGTATCAGAAACGCAAGTTCAGAAAAGACATGAAGATGACCAAGCAGGAAGTCAAGGACGAGTACAAAAACTCCGAAGGAAATCCTGAGATCAAAGGAGCCATCAGACGAAAAATGCAGGAGGCATCCCGCCGTCGCATGATGCAGGAGTTGCCTGAGGCAGATGTGGTCATCACGAACCCGACGCATTTGGCTGTAGCACTTAAATACGATAAGGAGTCGGCGGAGGCTCCGATCGTTATCGCAAAAGGAGCTGATTTTCTCGCTCAAAAGATCAAGGAGATCGCCCGCGCAAACAGAGTTCAGATCGTCGAAAACAAACCACTCGCACGTATGCTCTATCATAACGTAGATATAGGAGCGGAAATCCCTCCGGAACTCTACCAGATGGTAGCCGAGATATTAGCATATGTATACAGCTTAGATCAAGCAGGATGAGAAAATATCATTTCAAGACTAATTCATGGGTGGAGAGATGTTTTGAATTGTAACCGTGAGGGATGTGTCTCTAGCGTCGTTGCGCAGCGTGTGTTTTTTACACGCGCACAACGTGACGCTAGAGAAAAAAGCGAAAGCGTGCCCTCACGGACAATCAAAACACTCGACACCCTAAAGGATAGATAGGAGGTGAATCGGATGCAAAAATCGGATATAGCACTTGGTGCGTTCGTGCTCGTGCCGATTTTGTTTCTTATCATTCCGGTTCCGCTCTTTCTGCTCGACCTGATGTTCGCGCTGAACATCGCCATCGCCATGGTGATACTTTTCAACGCGCTGTTTTCTCAGGAAGCGCTGGATATGTCCTCGTTTCCTACATTGCTTTTGCTTACAACGCTGTTTCGACTGGCACTTAACGTCAGCTCGACACGTAATATCCTTCTTAACGGCGAGGCAGGAAACGTCGTTTCAACGTTTGGTAACTTTGTCGGAGGAGGAAACCTTATCGTCGGGGCGATAGTATTCTTCGTCCTTTTGATCATGCAACTGATGGTTATCAACAAGGGTTCCGAGCGTGTATCTGAGGTAACTGCGAGATTCACCCTCGATGCCATGCCCGGTAAACAGATGGCTATCGATGCGGATCTGAACACAGGTGCGATAACTGATGAAGAGGCCAAGGAACGAAGAGAAAAGATCCAACAGGAATCTGCGTTCTTCGGAGCCATGGACGGTGCGACCAAGTATGTAAAGGGAGACGCTACGGCAGGTCTGATCATCACGATGATCAACTTTGCCGGAGGTATCGCTCTGGGAGTGCTGATGAATGGAATGGATTTTTCCGGCGCTATCCAGAGATATTCAATATTGACGATAGGTGACGGACTTACATCACAGATCCCGTCACTTATGATATCGCTTGCGACAGGTATTCTGGTCACGAAGGGGTCAAAGGATGCCGATATCGGAAACGTTTTGCAGAAGCAGCTTTTCTCTATACCGAAGGTTCTCCTTATAGTAGGTGTAGCGCTTATCGGTCTAGGTATTTTTACACCGTTGAATCTGGTCATATTTGTCGGATATGGTGTGATATTTGTAATAGTATCAAGGATGATAGCCGGAACACTCGAGGAGGCCGAGATAGAGGAGGCCGTCGCGGAGGAAGAAGAATCCGCCGAGGAGATACGACGGCCGGAGAATGTCAATTCGCTTTTGCAGGTGGATGCAATCGAGCTGGAGTTCGGTTACGGTATCATTCCGTTGGCTGATGTCAATCAGGGTGGAGACCTTCTCGACCGCGTGGTTATGATCAGACGACAGATCGCTCTGGAATTGGGGTGCGTGGTGCCGATGATCCGACTTCGTGATAACATACAGCTGAACCCCAACCAGTATCTGATAAAGATAAAGGGTGTGCCTGTCAGTGAGGGCGAGATTCTTTTTGATCACTATATGGCGATGAATCCGGGTTATGTAGAGGAAGAGATCTCGGGTATTCCGACGTTCGAGCCTTCGTATCATCTGCCGGCTATATGGATCACTGAAAGTCAGAGGGAGCGCGCGGAATCGCTTGGATATACCGTTGTGGATCCGCCGTCGATCATCGCGACACATCTTACCGAGGTTATCCGCTCGCATCTTGCAGAGCTTTTGACACGTCAGGATGTACAGAACCTGATCGACAATGTTCAGGAGGCAAATACGACGCTGGTATCGGAGCTTGTTCCGAAACTGTTAAACGTCGGAGAGATACAAAAGGTTCTCCAGAATCTCCTCGCGGAGGGTATATCGATCAGAGATCTGGTTACCATATTCGAGACTTTGGCGGACTATGCGACGACCACTCACGATACGGATGTGCTTACCGAGTATGTACGACAAAGCTTAAAGCGTGCCATCTCAAACCAGTACTTCTTCAGTAATGAGCCTACCAGCGTGGTCACTCTCGATCCAAAGGTAGAACAGGAGATCATGGGTTCCGTAAAACAGACGGAGCAGGGATCATACCTTGCGCTGGATCCTGAATAT
>CAMVOY010000078.1 GCA_947169235.1 uncultured Lachnospiraceae bacterium
CTCCTTCAGTATATGCAGAAATCCGATATGTGGTTTTCGCGATGGGACTTATTGATACCTCTTAAACACTAATGAAGCATTGTGGCCACCGAAACCGAGCGAATTACTGATCACAACATTAACATCCTGTGAGATCCCCTCGCCCTTGACCACATCCAGATCGCACTCCGGATCCTGATTCTCAAGTCCGGCATTCACATGGATGAAACCATCCTGGATCGACTTCACGCATGCGATCGCCTCAACACCGCCCGCTGCTCCGAGCATATGTCCTACCAAAGACTTGGTCGAGTTCACCTTTACGTTCTTCGCCGCATCTCCCAAAGCAAGTTTGATAGCTCTGGTCTCAAAGAGATCATTCATATGTGTCGATGTTCCGTGAGCATTGATATAGTCAACATCCTCAGGACTCACGCCTGCATCCTTCATGGCAAACTCCATTGCCTTTGCCGCACCGGAGCCATCCTCAGCCGGAGCAGTCACATGATATGCATCCGATGTAGCTCCGTATCCTGCGAGCTCAGCATATATCTTCGCTCCTCTGGCCTTAGCATGCTCGAGTTCCTCGAGGATAAGGATTCCGGCACCCTCAGCCATGACGAATCCGTCACGATCAACATCAAACGGTCTCGATGCATGAAGCGGATCTTCCGATGTTGATAATGCATTCAGTCCGAGGAAGCCGGCCAGTCCGATATCACAAATAGTATTCTCACCACCACCTGCAACGATCACATCAGCCTCACCGTACTTGATGGAGCGAAGTCCCTCACCGATGTTGTGATTACCTGTAGCACAGGCAGTCACAACATTGATATTCTTACCCTTGAGTCCGAACTGAATAGCGATGTTTCCGGCAGCGATGTTTGAGATCAGGCCCGGGATCATCAGAGGCTCTACTCTGTTCGGTCCTTTTTCCATAAGTCTTACGTAGTTACGTGTGATATTCTGCAAAGAACCCACACCGGATCCGACACATACACCCACACGGTACGGATCCTCCTTCTCCATGTCGATACCGGCATCGGCCATAGCCTCAACCGCTGCTGCAACAGCATATCTTGAGAAGTCCTCCATACGTCTTGCAGCTTTTTTATCTACACACTCAGGCATTTCAAAATCCTTGACCTCACCGGCCACCTTAGCCTTGTAATCGGTCACGTCAAGCTTCGTGATGGGTCCGATTCCGCAAACACCCTTTTTGGCATTTTCCCAAAAAGTCTTTACATCATTTCCTATGGGCGTGATCGCACCCATTCCCGTGATTACTACTCTTCTTTCCATGATAACTCCTTTCTATATTCACGGCGTGAGTCTCAACAGTGTGAATCTCGCGGCGTGAGTCCCAACTGCCAGGCTCGAACGCTCCGCGTCCTCGCTGTCCGTTGGGCTCACAGCGCTACTCCACCATCGACACAGATCACCTGTCCCGTAATATACTTTGCTTTATCCGATGCCAGATATACTGCCATGTTCGCGATATCATCAACCTCGCCAAAAGTTCCCAGAGGAATAGTCTTTACAGCCTCCTCCTTTACACTGTCAGGCAGCGCATCGGTCATATCCGTTACAATAAATCCCGGCGCGATCGCATTGCAGGTGATCCCGCGGCTGGCGAGCTCTCTCGCAACTGACTTCGTTAACCCTATCACACCGGCCTTTGATGCAGCGTAGTTCGCCTGACCGGCATTACCGATCACACCTGCCACGCTGGCCATGTTGATGATACGACCTGACTTCTTTTTCATCATCGGACGCGCCACACATTTGCATCCGTTGAAAGCACCCTTCAGGTTCGTGCGGATCACATCATCAAAATCCGCTTCCTTCATACCCATAAGAAGTCCGTCACGATTGATACCGGCATTGTTTACCAGGATGTCCACCCCACCGTACTCCTTGACTATATCCTTGAAAAATGCCTCGGCGCTCTCATAATCACCGACATCACACTTGATAGCTACGCCATCACCGCCATTACTCTTGATCTCAGCAACAACAGCCTCAGCTTTATCCTGTGACCCGTTATAATTCACGACCACAAACGCTCCCTCAGCGCCCATAGCCTTTGCTATAGCAGCACCGATACCACGGCTTGCCCCGGTCACGACCGCTACCTTATCATCCAATAATCCCATGTTACAGACACTCCTTTTCTAATAATAACTACTGTCTTCTGTAGAGTTCCCGCGAGATATACGGAGCAGATTTCTGCGTATGTCTCGTTAGTCCCTCAGAAACAGTTCTCAATATCTTCCATAGTCGCGATCGACACGGTCGTAAGCTCCTTATCAAGTGCCTTCGCGATCTTTTTGTTAAACCCTGCGAGCGTCTTCCCGGGTCCGATCTCGTAGAACGTATCCACGCCGTCAGCCACCATAGCCTCGACACACTGCTGCCATCTGACAGAGTTCGAAAGCTGTCTCACCAGAAGCGGCTTGATCTCAGTTTCATCCGTCACATATCCGCCGGTAACATTCGCCACATATGGGAACTTCACCGGATTAATGGTCACATCATCAAGCACTCCCTTAAGCTTGTCCCCGGCGCCCTTAAGAAGCTCCGAGTGGAACGGTCCGCTCACATTGAGGAGCACTGTTCTCTTCGCTCCGGCTTCCTTAAGCGCATCCGCAGCTTTTTTTACATTCTCAGTCTCACCCGAGATCACTATCTGTCCCGGACAATTGTAATTTGCGATCTGAACCTGATCAAATGAAGCGATCACCTTCTCGATATCATCGCCGTCCATACCGAGTATGGCAGCCATACCGCCCTCACCCGCAGGCACTTCCTCCTGCATAAAAATACCACGTTTGCGAACAACCTTAGCTGCATCGATCGCATCCATCGCTCCGTTCGCAACGAGTGCGCAGTACTCACCGAGGCTGAGTCCCCCGGCAACATCAGCCTTACCGCCTCTGGCTTCGATCTCCTTAAGGATAGCCACGCTGGTAGTGAGCAGGCAGACCTGAGTGAACTCGGTTATATTTATATCGTTGTTCTCCTCAAAGCAGAGAGCTTTCAGATCGAGTCCCACTGCCTCACTTGCCTTATCAAACATTTCCTTCGCAAGAGCAGATTTCTCATAAACATCCTTGCCCATTCCGACTACCTGAGCACCCTGCCCCGGAAAAACAAAAGCCGTCTTACCCATGATTTCCTCCGATCACACTTATGTCCAAAAATAATATAAGACACCAAGCAAGAGCAATACTCCGGCTTGGTGTCGAATGCACTATTTACAACCTATCAACCCTCGATTCCCTTGTCCTTAAGGAAGTTGATAACATCACCTACAGTAGCGATGTTCTCAAGATCGTCAGTCGGGATCTCTACGTCATACTCCTCTTCGAGAGCCATGATCAGCTCATAAAGATCGAGTGAGTCAGCGCCGAGGTCATCTTTGAAGTTTGAAGCCTCTGTGATGCTGTCAGCATCAACGCTCAACTGGTCAGCGATAAGTTCCTGCATTTTTTCTAACATGGTTTTCTCTCCTTTTCTGTGTGAGCCCGTAGGCTCTTATGTTGCGCATCGCCCCTCTCTCCCCGAGGCAACACTGATACTCATTTATAAATCAAAGATATTCTACCCTATATTTGGTATTACGTCAAGAGATTTTTTTCACATGTTGAATTTTTATGAAAAACGCGTAAACTCCGAAGGTTTTCACCTTTCTGTTAGCACTCTTTATCTTTGAGTGCTAAAAAGTTCTTGACAAGCCATCCCGATGGGTTTATCATAGTATCTGTTCAAAAGAATACTACCGCCTGAGCTATTTAAGTCAGGCCGGACAGGGAGGAATCAAAATGACAAACGAACAGGGCAATCTGGCCATAAAC
Source organism: uncultured Lachnospiraceae bacterium (assembly GCA_947169235.1). Classification (GTDB taxonomy): domain Bacteria; phylum Bacillota; class Clostridia; order Lachnospirales; family Lachnospiraceae; genus Eubacterium_F. The sequence goes on from CAMVOY010000078.1 coordinate 3,840, forward strand.
TCGGAAAACATTTTTCCTATCATTAAAAAATGGCTCTACTCAGATCATGACATTTTTATCCGTGAGGTCATCTCAAACGCATCAGATGCCATTACGAAGCTGAAAAAGCTCGAGATGATCGGCGAAGCGAAGCTTGACGACGATTACAAGCCTCGTATCGACGTGACCGTAAGTCCCGAAGACAAAACCATCACCTTTAAGGATAACGGACTCGGAATGACCGTAGATGAGGTGAAGGAGTACATCAATCAGATCGCTTTTTCGGGCGCTGCTGATTTCCTTGAAAAATACAAAGACAAAGCAAACGATGAGCAGATCATCGGACATTTCGGACTCGGCTTCTATTCCGTATTCATGGTTTCAGACTCAGCTGAGATCCACACTCTTTCATATAAAGAAGGAGCCGAGGCTGTTCACTGGGAGAGCGACGGCGGACTCACTTTCGAGCTTTCCGAAAGTGACAAAAAAGAAGTCGGAACTACCATCATACTTCATCTCAATGAAGACAGCTACGAGTTTGCAAACGAGTACCGAGTTAAGGAAGTCCTCGACAAGTACTGCTCATTCATGCCGTACGAGATATTTTTGAAAAAAGAAGGCGGCGAGCCGGAGACTCAGACTGTGAACGCGGATGAGGTCCTGGACACGGATGAGGTCCTGGAGGAGTTCGAGGAGGAGAACTACGAAAAGAAAAAGGTCAAGAAGGCCAAGATCGTAAAACGCGAAGTGTCAATAAGCGACACCAATCCTCTTTGGGCAAAGCATCCTAATGAATGTACGGACGAGGATTACAAGACGTTCTATCGCAAGGTGTTTAACGACTACAAGGAGCCTCTTTTCTGGATCCACCTTAACATGGATTATCCTTTCAACCTGAAGGGAATCCTGTATTTCCCGAAGGTAAATATCGAGTACGAGAATCTCGAGGGAATGATAAAGCTTTACAACAACCAGGTGTTTATCGCCGACAACATCAAAGAAGTCATCCCGGAGTTCCTTCTCCTTTTAAAGGGAGTGATCGACTGCCCGGATCTGCCGCTTAATGTTTCGAGATCCGCTCTGCAGAACGACGGCTTTGTGAAAAAGATCTCTGACTACATAACGAAAAAAGTTGCCGACAAGCTCTCCGGCATGTGCAAAACAGACCGTGAGAACTACGAGAAATATTGGGATGATATCTCACCATTTATCAAATTCGGTTGCCTTAAGGATGAGAAGTTCAGAGAGAAGATCCGCGAGTATGTACTTTTCAAAGATCTTGATGACAAATACTCTACCCTTTCCGAGTATCTCGAGAATGTTGAACCGGATAAGGAAGAACAGACTTCTGACGAGGATACGTCTGACGTTGTGGATGCCGACGGAAATCCGGTTGACGGAAGCGAGGCGGATGATGCGGATAAGGAACCTGAGAAGCCCAAGAAAACAGTTTACTATGTGACCGATCTCGTTCAGCAGTCACAGTATGTAAACATGTTCCGCGAGCAGGGTATGAACGCTGTCGTACTTCCGGATACGATCGACCAGCCGTTCATCTCCTCACTTGAGACCAGGGATGAGGACGGAGTCCGCTTCCAGAGGATCGATGCGGATCTCACCGATTCGATGACCGAGGATATGGACGATGACGAACTTAAAAAGGAACAGGAAAAGCTCACCAAACTCTTCCGCGATACACTTAAGAATGACAAGCTTGAGGTCAAGCTCGAGAAGCTCAAAAATGACGAGATCTCATCCATGATCACTCTTTCTGAGGAAACACGCCGTATGCAGGATATGATGAAGATGTATTCCATGAACGGCATGGGACTGGATATGGGCATGGATACGATGGGGCAGACTCTAGTTCTGAATGCCAACAATGAGCTGGTCAAGTATGTGATGAACAACAGAAAGAGCAAAAAGATCCAGATGTTCTGTAACCAGCTTTATGATCTGGCGTTGATCGCGCATCAGCCGCTGGCGCCGGAGAAGATGACGGAGTTTATCAAGAGAAGTAATGAGATTATGTTGGAGTTGACGAAGTAAATTGAATTACTATGTACGCTGACGACCACGTGCATGCGGGATTCCCGCATACACTTCGTGTATGCTCTATCGCCACTACGTGGCTGAATCCCTTATGTACATGGTCGACAGCTTATACGCCTGCATAAACATAAAAAGACATCCTTGAGAGTAAACTCTCAGGATGTCTTTTTCCGTTCATGCAGCGTACATAGTAATTCCTACTGCTCAAGCTTCGAATGGGACTTGAACCCACGACCTACGCATTACGAGTGCGTCG
>CAMVOY010000079.1 GCA_947169235.1 uncultured Lachnospiraceae bacterium
AGGCGGAACAGATTTTACAGGCACTTAAGATTGACAAAGAAAAAGGATATATCGGAAAAGAAGACTTTTTTGGCGAATCCACAGAGGATTTTTCGGAATATGACTACTCTGTAGGCTTGATCAGTGATGATCTCATTTTGATAAATGTTATGGTTAAGGATCATCCCAGCGTGCGCTCTCAACTATATGGGTTTCAGGATGGGGTTTATTAGTTTTCGGTCGAGGCCGGTTGATGACTCTTCCGGCGGAAATCGTTTGTGTTTATATCGTTTGATTATTCTCGACGATGTGATATAATAGTGTCATGGGTGTGTAGGGCACACCCGCGATTTTTTTTGTAGGGATTCAGTTAGTTCAGTTGTTATATTAAGTAGGAGCGATAAAACATGTTTTTGATGCTGATCGAGACAGATGAGGAGCGAAGGACTTTCGCGCGTCTCTACGAGGAAATATATCGTCAGTTAATCTACGTGGCAAGGCGGATCATACATGACCCGGCGAGGGCAGAGGACGCTGTGCACGAGGTGTTTTTGGTGTGGGCAAAAGGCTTTCATAAGTATAGGAATAAGACTAAAACAGACATGCTGAAGCTCGGTATCACGATGACCAAACATAAATGTTTTAATATGCTTTCCGCTGATAAAAGACATGGAGAAGTGGCTCTCGAGGACCATGATATCGTCGCCGATGTGAAGGCAGATATACTCGATACCGTTATCGCGAGTGATGAATTATCGAGGCTGATGGACGCAATAAAAACCCTGCCTGAGGAGGATCAGGTCATCCTGGCCTTCCGCTATGATCAGGGCTTGAGTTATCGCGAGATCGGAAAGATCACCGGCCTTAAGGAGAAAAATGTGGAGATGCGCCTTTATCGCATCAGAAAAAAATTGAAGGAGGTGCTGTCTGATGAGTGAGAAGTTCAGTTTTGATGACTTTATGCTTCGTCGCGCGATGAAGCAGATAATGGACTATGAAGTGGCAGCGCTTCCGTCGGATATTGAGCTGGTGGACAATATCAGCGTGTCAGATGAGTTCCGTGAGAAAATGTCTGTTCTCACCAAACAGTCGAGACGCAGGCTGACGCTTATGAAAACCATGAAAGCCGTCGCGGCCATTTTTATCGGAGCGGTGCTCATATTCTCCGTGGAGCAGATGATGGAGAATGAAATACTGTTTAAGGGTGACGAGGCCGGGGCTCCGGGAGCAGCACCGCCGGCTAAGGATGAACCTGCTGAGGCGGCACCGGTGGATAGCTCAGCGGGTGGAGTGAAAACAGATTCATTTGAGGAAGATGAAGAATATGAGTATATAAACTATACAAATATTAAAAATGATATTGATGATATCATGGTAGACCGCGTCAACGATGCCGGGAATCACGGGAGTGAAGCCTCACTGCGTGAAAACGAGGATATTTATTATCTGGCATGGAGAGCGGAATACTATCGCCTGACGGATCATCTGGGAAAAAAGAGAATGGAAGAGCCGATACGTCCGAGGCTTGAGGGAAACGGAGACAGAAGTAGATATAATCTGGAATGGGGTGAAAAATACAGAGAAGAGTGCTTATCGCTTTTGGACTCGATGGATAAGTCGGATGACTATAGAATACATTTCAACGAGTCGTATTATAAGGCCCTTGAATCGAGGGTTGAGACACATACCGAGGATGATGAAGCATACGGTGTGTGGCTTGTGAAAAAGGTCACGGGGTACGGATATATTATGCACACGACTGAGGAAGATGATAATCAGTATCTCGGATCGATCGTCGTCCTGAATAAGAATAACATGTATGAATATTTCCCGAATGCCGGAGACCGTTTTGATGGTTCTGATGGTTGGAAGACTGAGGGACTGATAAAGAAGCCTCGTTATAAAGTGGAGACTATCGATAACAATGATATGATCCATTTGGCACGTATTCGGTTAAAGAATCTGAGAATAAAGAAAGACAAGACAAAGATTGTCACAGCTAAGATTGGCAAGGAGGAGGATGATTACCCGTTCGTATACTTTATCGTCAGGGATAAGAAACATCTGATAGTAATGGGTGAGTCATTCTATTTGGCGGAGAGACTGGACATCTGGCCGAGAGGTGCTGACTAAGGAGGTAAAAATGAAGCTGGGATTAAAGAGAGTCGGAGCATTTTTAATTGTGATGGTGATGCTGCTTGGTATCATGCCGGTGCAGGTGGCAAAGGCGGATGAGGACGACGTCCCATATGGGAGCTCGGGGGTATTTTTCTACCTTGATGAGGCGTGCACAAAACAGATTGTAAAGCCGGTTAAGGAGTCTGAGAATACACGTGCGCACAGATACTACAGGATGGATATGCTGTCGGGTTCCACAAAAAAGATATATCTTTTGATGAAGAACAGCGATTATAGTAAATATCGTCCTCTGTCAGACGGAAAGGTGCTCACGGTGAAAGACAGGCATGAGAACGATGTCACTGATAAGGTCGTAGGCAGCACAATAAAAGTGAAAAATCTCAATGCAAAGGAAGAAGAACAATACCTGTTTGAAGTGGAGATTACGGGAGCCTGCGGATATGATTATTTAAAACTGGAGCCGATATTTGAAATCAAGGAAAAATACCCGAATGGCGAAAGTGAATGGGATAGCTATTTTGGCTCGCCGCTTAGTATCGATTTTGTTGATGAAGGACTGAACGCATGCGATAAATACGATACGTGTTACAGTCAGTATATTTTTGAAAAGGTGAAGGAAGACACCGTAGCAGGGCGCCTGTATTTCAATCTCGGAAGATCCGACTACGGGAAACAAAACGGTTTTTGTGCGCCGGCGCCGAACGCTCTTATGTCTTTTGCCGTGTGGAACGGAGAGGAGCTCATCACCATAGAAGATGCTTCAAAACTCACTGTGTATGAGAAGGACGGAAAGACTGTATCGGACAAGGTAAAACTGGAGCAGCATTATCACACGGAAGTAGGAAAGCTTATCGGTGTGATGAAAGTAGTTTTCTCCGGTGAGGATGCATGCGGGGATTATATCATTCGCTACTCGGACGGAGCGAAGAGTTATGACCTTGACTTCACTGTTGGGCTGCCCGCAATAGGTCTCTACTCCGCGCCGGAAAGGAGTGAAAAAAACTTCATCTCAGAGGCGTATCTAAAAAATGAAAAGCCAAAGAATTATTATATACTTACCGATCACGCCGTGGCGTGGGAGGATATACATTTCGAGTCAGCGTACCATGGCGACTGGGATGACTGCTTTAAATGTGAGAAGGTAAAGGATATTACGGGCGATGGTGTTTACGGATATGAAGTAAAGATCACACCTACATGGGACGGCCCGACCTCTATGAAGATGTACATCACCGGAGACAATATGGGATCGGGCGCGTCAAGCCGTGAGTCGGTATTTTTTTACATGGTAGCGGTAAAAAAAGGTGTGAAAAAAACGATTGACGGGTACACTTATCAGGTTACAAAATATGTTGACTCGACGAGTTCGATGGGTGGAGTGAAGCTTCTGAAGGCGAAAAAGGGTAAGAAATATGTTACTCTTGGTTCCCCTGTAAATATCTATGGCAGAAAGTATCTCGTGACAGAGATCAAGGATGGTGTATTTAAAAATGACAAGAAACTGAAAGAGGTAAGAATAGGTAACGACCTTGAGGGTGAATACAATGTGAAACTGAAAAAGATCGGTAAAAATGCTTTTTGCGGTTGCACAGCACTAAAGAGTATAGATCTTAAATATGCTACGAACTTAAAGAGCATAGGAAAAAATGCGTTTAAGGGAGTGCCTAAAACAGCTAAGGCGATCGTTCCGCCAAAGCATAAAAAGAGATTTATAAAGATGCTCAGGAAGGCAGGTTTCCGCGGAACGTTTACGACCAAATGGGAGTGGGAAGAGGAGGAATCCGAGGCTAAAAAGAAGATAGAAATAAACAATGTAGCTCTCTCTATGCAATGCGGGAAAAAGAGTACACTTTATTTGAAGAATCTGAAAAAGAAGGATTACGGAAAGGTGAGCTGGTCGTCTTCCGATACCTCTGTAGCAAAGGTAAGCTATAACAAGAAAAATGGAAAAGCGACTGTAAAGACTCTTACGGATGGCGAAGTGACCATAAAAGCGAAGTACAAATCTAAGACATATAAATGCAAGTTTTTTGTCTGGGAGGAAGGAAAGAATATAGGCTTTGAGGGTGATCCGATAGTATCGCAGGCGGTAGAGGCGTATGCCAAGGATACTCTTGAGGGGTTACGTGGTACGGAAGATCTTTTAGATGATGGCGACGAAGAAGAGACTCGTATCAAGTATACAAATAAAACAAAACTGGGGTCGCCATTTGTGATAATCGATGAGGAAGATCGTACGGTAAATAAGCCGGATGACATATATTATTTCCCGATATTTGATGATAATGGTAAGATGTTTGAGATAATGGCCGTGATCGACTTGGACGTGGCAGGTCAGGGTGAAGGACTGACTGTAAGTATCTCCAGGGAGTGGCTAAGGGACATCAAAGATACCTATAAGGATGGTATGATAAATGAATATCTTTTGATCGGCGGAGAGAATAATCTTTCGGTAAAGAAGCTCAGCCCCAGAAGACTAATCAATACTATTAAAAATCTGAAGCCTGACCCGAGTTTTACGGCGGAAGAGATAGCTGAGTTAAAGAACGGTCACCACACGGATTGGCTGGATCCCGACCAAGTAATCGCGGAGTTCATCCACGAGAACAACTTTGATTGTTTCGTAAGGTATGATGATAACGGGCTTGTAAGTAAAACAGAGGATGTTTCCGCCGCTGAGAAAAAGGTTTCGGTTCAGTGCGATGATGGAGTGAGTGATCATATAGAGATTACACTGAAAGGCACCGACATCGGCGGTGGCGTGATGGCATGGAAGCTGGGGGCGTGCGAGCTGAGGTGAGGATGATCCCACAGAATGGAGAAAAGAAAAATGAAGCTGACAGCGTATGAGAAGAAGGTATCGATCATATTTAGTGTAGTGTTTATCCTGATGATAGTAAGTTCGCTTGTGATGCTGAACGGATGCGGAGCGAGTGAAAAAAATAATGATACCAAACCGGAAGTGGTTGATGCTACAAGCGATCAGGCGGCGAGTGAGAGCGCTGTCGAAGAGACTGCTACTGAGGGGCTTGAATCTCTTGAATACGATCCTGCAATGAGCTCCATGCCCGGGTTCCCGATCATCGTCTTTTGGGATGAGCCTGAGAATTACGAAGATGAAGTAAAACTTACGTGTTCGCAGGGGGAGTTAATAAAGTGGAACCAGAAAACAGGAAAGACTAAAGACTTGGGAAAAACGCATGCTTATAAAAAAGATGAGGATATATATTGGTCACCGATGGAAGGTCAGTCAATTAAGGATAGCACTACAATAATTGCTACACGTCATAAAGCAGCTGTATATGGAAAAATTGAAATATACTTGAGTGATAAAGGCACATATAAGGCAAGAAAGGTGTAAATTGTAGGTGATGACATTAAAAACGAAAGGCTCCTTATTATGGGTCATCATCATCTTCTTCTGGTACATATTCTGGATAATGATTTGTTTTTCTATAGTATCCTCCATCGGTAAACCATCTTGCAAAAATAATTTCATTGTCATCAAACCCGTTTACTCGATAAACAATCATAGGATCATCATCATCTGGACCGGTAACAACTTTTCCAAGTCTCCTGCCTTTTCCTAGTTTTGAGTATCCAAGATTCTCACAAGCTTCATATACATCATCGTCTATACGAATATATTGTCGCCCCCAGTAAACCACTCCAATAACATCATCACCCAACTTTTCGAAATACAATGGGTAAAGCATTAAAACAAAATAAACCGCTATAACAGTGAAAGCCAAAAGGCATGCACAGATGACAACTATCGACACAGGACACTTTTTTTTCTCTGGCATAATAATCTCCAATATATTTTTTTATGTATGAAACAGATCTCGGTAGGATGATATATGATATCAATGAGTATTATACACCTGATTCCGTAGTTTGTCATCAGGAAGTTTTGAAGTTTTGAAACCTGTGTGATAAGCGTTAAGATTTTTGAATCATTGTCCGATATAAAGTTTATCACGGAGGGTGTTCTTTTCCCATGG
>CAMVOY010000080.1 GCA_947169235.1 uncultured Lachnospiraceae bacterium
GATATGAAATTGATAGTTGCAAAATACTTCTAAACGTAGCATTCAGGAGTATTTTTTTGAAAATATACTTCTGAATCAACAGTTCAGTAGTATTTTTGTCATATACTACTGAATTCATTATTCAGAAGTATTTGACATTATGGATGCCTAAGCACCCTGATTTGCCTTCAACGATCGAAAAACCGTTTCCAGCAAACGCATCGTGCGAGATTTTACCCACACTGCGAATAGTGTATCATATGAAGTGCGAGTTGTCAAGTACGATTTAGGTCTCCATACCTTATTATAAGGAAAACTCATTTTACACAAATCGCTCATACCTGACTGCGCATTTATGATCCACTGCCATTCGACGAAATTCTTCGAAAACCTCAATTGCTAGTCCTAACACCGCTGTTTTCGATCATTTCCCTGAATGACAAGGCTATTCTAACCCGATTTTGTGTCAAAATTAGGGAAAAGTGTTCAAAAATGTTTAATTTACACATTTTTCTATACTTCTGTTCTGCATTCTACTGTCGTAGGTTGCTATAACCAAGGTGAATCCAAGTAATTATTTATTCTTGACTTGCTTATACATTACTGCGTTTATTCCAAATGAAAACACTATCATCGAAACTCAATTTCCTATTCTACATCTGTCTTGTACGATAATTATTCACAATTCTCTGCTATTCCGATTATTCACTACAACTATTTATTCAGCCGGACATCAAGTCTCTGTTTTCTTAAACCGGCATAATTTGTGTCATATTTCCCAAAACTGACACAAATTAGTCCGCTTTTGTTATGACACTCTCCTCTTTCTGTGATACAATTATTTACAGTGAGCCATAGCTCATGAGAATGACAGAAAGGAGGGCGCACACGTGACAAACAAACTCAGACAGGATCCCATCAGTGCCGTAATCGGACAGAATATCCAAAGACTCCGTAGAGAACACGGGCTTAATTCGAAAGACTTTTTGTTGAGACTCAGTACAGACTATGGACTTGAGATGACAGAGAGCCAATTGAGCAAGCTTGAAAACGGTCATCTCGTCTGCATCGATCGTGAACACATCGTTGCTTTCTGCAGTATCTTCCATTTGACTAGCGCAGACGAACTTATCTTTACTTCATCCGAGCGTGTCGCATTGGTTAAGAATGCTTGGTCAAAGAATCGTGATGGAATCTTGATATCATGACAACCTGGTATGCCAAAATCTCCGGGTTTTGGCGTACCAGGGTGCCATGTACCCGTACAAACAGCTCATACCTTTGAGCTCATAGATCATACCGAAACGTAAGTGTCATCCTGCATTGGTGTATGAGTTTATCTCATACCGCGCTACATAGCAGATGCGCCATGACCCTGGCATCAGGCGAGCGATAAGGGCAAAGAGGCTTAGCCCGCGTGTGGTACACGTCATCTGCTTAAAAGAAGGCTGTGGTAGCCTTTGGTTGCGGGAGTCACTGATAATGATACTTCGCCCCAACGGGCGGCTATAAGCTGGTGAAATGCCAATGAAGCCTGCCTACCAGCAGGTGTCGGTGTGTGGATACTTTTGACCTAACAGGTCAACTTGACCTGTTACCTACCAAACAAAGGAGATATGTGTCATGAGCAAAAGAAGAATCACCCCTCCTGTCCGTTTTATCCCCATATCTGAAGCAGAAACAAGATACGGGCTGTCTGATAAGACCATACGGTCAAGGCTGCGCGAGAGTCACTGTAGAGCCAGAGTAAAGGTTGATAAGACTGTGCGATATGATACACAGTCGATGGATGAGCTCCTGGCCGGATGTGTGACCATAGCAGAGCTTCCTCTTTACAAAAGATTCGCCGAGGATCATGTTGCAAAAGCCTACTATGGTATAGGTCACAACAAGCTCGTAGAGATTGCTTCCGAGTGTGGAGGGATCATAAAGCACGGTAAATCTGTTTTTTATGATTTATGGGCTATAGACGGATATTTAGAGGACCTCGCTTTGTGGTAACTGCTCTCCTATTTTTCGATATTTTTCGATTTGCGGAATCATTGACCGGCTGATAAAGTCGGTCTTATAATATATAGAGATACGCATACAGGCTATTTTCCGTCATGGAGGGTTACTATTACTATGACAAGAAGAGATAACAAAGGAAGAGTTCTGCAAAAAGGCGAGACTTATCAGGAAAAGTTTGATCGCTACCGCTATACCTACACAGATGTGCTCGGAAAAAGGCATTCTGTTTTTTCTGACACACTAAAGGAACTCCGTGTTCGTGAAGAAGAGATCATGAAAAAGTACTATCTCGGGATAGATCTTCGCAACCCACACATCACACTGAATGAAGTATTCGAGATGTGTATGGCCACCAAGCAGAATCTGAGACTTGCATCGAGACTAAAGTATTTTGACATGTATAACCGATTCATCCGCATAGCCTTGGGGAATCGTGCGATGTCATCTATCAAGTATGACGATATCCAGAGACTGTACTTAAAGCTCTATAGCGACGGCATGAGTTACAAGTACCTATGCTCTATTCATATGCTGATACGCATGTGCTTTAAACGTGCTATGTTCAACGACTATATACTGAAAGACCCCACAGATGGCGCGCTTTCAGAATTCAAAGTAAAGAATGATATAGACGCCTCATACAAGAAAAGACCGGCTCTGACACTGGATCAGACAAGGATTTTTCTGAATGCTTTGCAGGACTGCCACGAAGTAAAGTGGAAAAACATCTTTATCACACTTTTTGGCACCGGTTTAAGGATAAGTGAGCTCCAGGGACTTCGTTGGGATGACATAAACTTCGAAGATGGATATATAAAGGTAGATCACCAGCTGATCTACAGATTTGACGGCGAGCGATACAGGCTTCAGATATCACCGCCAAAATCCATGTCCGGCTACCGCCTTATTCCGTTGATAGATGAGGTCAGAGAAGCCCTGCTAAACGAAAAAAAGACAAATGAGAGACTGCATATCGAATGCAAACTGAATGTGGATGGATATACAGACTTTGTATTTTTAAACAGCAGAGGAACCGTCAGAGGTGTCCATCAGATCAATGAACGGATACACGCTACGGTTGACAATTATAACGAAAGAGAAACGGAAGCCGCTCTAAGAGAAGGTCGAAAACCTGTGTTACTTCCCCAGTTTTCGGCACATACCACGAGACACACATTTTGTACCAGGCTTTGTGAATGCAAAGTACAGGGCCCTGTAACCCAAAAGATAATGGGTCACGCCCGGATAGCCACGACCATGGATATCTACACGGAAGTATCCGAAGCGGCCAAAAAACACGAATTAGACAATCTGAAGGGAAGAATCATATGATACGAACAGATCCCGAAGGAAATATCCTTGAAAAGGGAATCTACTACAGCAAAACAAGGGGTAGTTACTACCACTCATATATAAATAATGATTACAAAAAGAATACAGTATACTCTAAATCACTGCCTCAGCTGTATCGCAAGATAGAAAGCCTGAAAAAAGCCGGCGTTATTCAGCAGCTTAACATGGATGAGCCAACGCTGGATATGTATTTTCATTCCACGATACGGCTCAAATACATGCATAATGCCAGGTACATGAACACATGTATCCAAAAATATGAAAAGTATGTGAGTCCCAGGCTTGGCAGTATGAAGATAAAAGACATTATCCACGAGGATCTGATCCTACTATACCGGGAACTCGTGGATCGGGGACTGTCTCTCGGAACAGTCGAAAACATCCATATCGTCTTGTCAGGAGTTTTTAAAAGAGCTGCAAAAAACGACATCATACGAAAAGACATATCGTTTGGAGCTTTTTACAGCAATTTTGATACCAACGCCAGAAAGAGAAAGATCAAAGCAGAACGATACCTGTCTTTCGAGGAAACAGACATGCTGTTTTCTGAGATCTCAAAGAATGGTTCTGTGCAGGATAAGCATATAGCGACCGTTCTTTTTGGTACCGGCATGAGACTAGGTGAGCTGACAGGTCTTACCTGGAACGATATAGACTTCGACTCACGCACAATCCGGATCGATCATCAACTGACAGTCGCTTATGATCCTCCAAATCTATCTGAAAAGGATATAAAGGCTTTGATTTCCGAAAACTTATACGATGATGGTGTATACTGGGATACCATGACGGATATCAAACCTCATTATGCCATCAGACACCCTAAATCCAGGTCATCTGTAAGGACAATCCCCATGATAGATGACGTTTATGATGCTCTCAGAGACGAATACAGGATACAGCGGAAGTTTGGGATATATTGCTCTGAAAAGATCGATGATATGGGCGGGTTTATTTTTATTGATAAGTTTGGAAATGTCAGGAAGCACAGCAATATTTTGCATATGATTGATCGATATGTGACGGCCTGTAACCTGACGCAGCGTGTATCGCACGAATTATATGGTTTCGAGCCCCACTACCTGCGCCATATCTCGACTCATATGGCCAGACACACATTCTGTTCCAGACTTCTCGCAGCAGATGTAACTCCGAAAATCACGCAGGAAGTGATGGGCCACGCCCACTTTTCCACTACGAATGATATATACAACGAAGTAACCTTTGATCTGATGATAAAAACGATGACTGACAGCAATATCGAGGTGATATGACATATGATCGAGCCTATCGCTATGCGAAGAGAGGGAATCACACTAAACGAGATTTTTGACAGGATGATCCTGGAATCAGATAGAACAGCCAAAGAACTGTTCACTGTAGGACGGATATATAATCGCCATGTCCGAGATTTCATAGGCATGAAGGATGTTTCCGTAATCGTGCCTGACGACATCATAAGCTTATGCGTTAAATTATCATACCTTGGCTGGGACATCGCATCCATTGAGCTTCTATGCAGTTTTCTGTCTTTGTGCCTATCTGAGGATGAAGTGTTTGGTGTAAGTAACTATGATCCTGCGAAAAAAGCAATCAACTTTGTCCGTGGAATCGATGATAAGATGATAACACTCACGGATGAACAGGGACTTGAAAACCTGAGAAGCGCAAAAGAACGGATGCTTTCCTACTTTGACAGAGCTCACTCTCCGATGTGGAAAGCATTTTTTACGATAGCTTATGCTACCGGTCTGAGCTACAGAAGACTATGCGCTCTTCACTGGCAAGATATAGATTTCGAGAACAGGGTGATACGATCCTCAAACACCACGGGATATGAATTTGGAAAATACACTATGACAAAGGCCAAACACGCTGTACAGATCCCTATGGTAGACCGTTTGCGCGATGATATACTCCGGTATAAATATGAGCTCTACTGCGGAAAACTGGAGGAATTATGTGACATCTCAGAGTTAGCCGAGAGATTTTTATTTTTAAACCATTTAGGTCATCCGCTGCGCTTCGGAAATGTTTCATCTCATTTGAACCAGGCTATCGCGGAGATAAATCTCAAAGAGTATGTCGATGCATTCATAGAAGCCAGAACTCCGAGGATTGTCGCCGGTTTCAGGCAAAAAGACTTCAGGAATCATTTCATCGTACGTATGTCTGAACTGGGATTCAGACCGGCATCCATCTCAACAATGGTCCCCGGCAAAAGTATCGCAACAATCGAGGAAGTGATCAAGCGACTCAAAAGAACAAAAGAAAGTCAAAGCAATTCATAATCGGTATAAAAAAGATCAACCACAAATGCCAAAAATATACATACCGATACTTGACATTTGGGAACACTTGTTCTATAATCGAATTAAGAGAAGCCTGATTATTGTAGAACTATCTTCTATTGTTTTTACGCATAATTATGTTACACATATACTGCTCTAATCGAAAAAGAATTTTGATTTTTGACTTGAGTACAAGTCCTGAAAACAGCGATTTTGCGGCACAAAAAAAGGCTTCGAATGAAACCTTCAGGAGTATACCATATGATATGCAAGTTGTCAAGTATGATTTAGGTGTCCTTACCTTATAATAAGGAAAGCACGTTTAAAACC
>CAMVOY010000081.1 GCA_947169235.1 uncultured Lachnospiraceae bacterium
CCATTCCGAGCACTTCTTCAATAATACAGCCCATGTTTTATTCTATCATAGAGTTGCACTTATATGTCTGTTTACATGACAGCAGATATTTACTGCCACCGGAAGCCCTGCAATGTGTGTCGGATAAATCTCTATATTTAATCCGAGTGCAGTTATTTTTCCACCAAGGCCACCCGGTCCGATATCAAGTTCATTTACCTTTTCAAGCATTTCTTTTTCAAGGTCAGCTACCCATCCGATATCAGATCTGACATCAAGGTTTCTTGTAAGTGCTTTTTTTGCGAGGATGGCACATTTTTCAAATGTTCCTCCTATGCCAACACCTATCACCATCGGCGGGCAGGCGTTCGGTCCGGCAGCTTTTACGGTATCTATGATAACTCGTTTTACTCCCTCTATGCCATCAGCAGGCTTAAGCATCTCGATCCTGCTCATATTCTCGCTTCCGAAACCTTTGGGTGCAATAGTTATGGAAAACTCATCTCCGGGCACTATATTGTAATGAATTATTCCCGGAGTATTGTCCCCAGTATTTACTCTTTCAATTGGATCAGAGACAACTGATTTTCTGAGATATCCGTCTGTGTACCCCTGCCTGATTCCTTCATTTACGGCATCCTCGAGGCTTCCGCCCTCTACATGCACATCCTGACCTATCGTCAAAAATACAACCGTCATCCCTGTATCCTGACATATAGGGATGTTGTCATTATCTGCGATTTCTAAGTTTTCTTTCAGCTGGCAGAGTATTTTTTTTCCAATTACGGAATCCTCTTTTTCAGCCGCATTGCAGAGTGCATTTTTCACATCCTTTTCAAGATTGATATTTGCCGCTATGCACATTTCGCTTATTTTTTTTGTGATATCAGAAGTATTTACAGTTCTCATTTTTGTCTCCTATTTTTCGTCTCTATTGCCAAAAACATCCTCATAGTTTTTGATGCATTCCTCGATTATCCTGACCGCTTCCTTGGCGTCCTCTATATGATCAACCTTTGTTTCCTTGTGCTCAAGGTTTTTGTATATTGAGAAAAAATGCTCTATTTCATCAGAGATATGCTTTGGCAACTGGTTTATCTCAGTGTAGGAATTGTACATCGGATCGCTGTATGGCATCGCGATTATTTTTTCATCTCCCCTACCGCCGTCAAGCATTTTCATGACTCCGATCGGATAGCATCTGACAAGCGTCATCGGCGCGATGTTTTCCGAACACAAAACAAGCACATCAAGCGGATCACCGTCGTCGCCAAGCGTCCTCGGGATGAATCCGTAATTCGATGGATAATGCGTCGATGTGTACAAAACTCTGTCAAGAATAAGCATTCCTGTATGCTTATCAAGCTCGTATTTCATCTTGCTACCTTTGGAAATCTCGATAACAGAAATAAAATCCGTAGGATAGATGCGTTCTTTTTCTATGTCATGCCATATATTCATTTGTTTTTCTCCTTGTAACAAGTTATTTGACTTTTCTCTTAATTATAGTTAAGTGACTGATAAATGTCAAGTGAATGCAGATAGCGGTGCTACCACAGATGGTAGACGGTTCGCCCTCAGCAGAGGGCAATTGTCCTCTGACTAACGGGAAACCGGGAAAGATATTAACGCAAAAAAATGACCGCCACGCTCCGCCAAGCGTAGCGGTCTTATGACCAAAACGTAAAGGTAAGGGCTATCCGTTCACACCGGATAGCACCTCTTCTGTATCCAATATACTACCGTTGATCAAAAAAGTCAAGCATGTCAGTGGATACCGTCCAGTACTGTATTCATATACTTCCTATCATAAAGCTTGCTCATGTCTTCCATGTAGACATCCGGATCGGCTCCACGGTCGACATCGTAGAATCCACCATTTTTGGAAAAACTGATACGACGTCTGCCGGAAATCTGAAATACCGAACCACTGGCTGTAGAAAAACGTCTTACTTCACATGAACCGCCACCGGAGGTGCGACCGATCAGTGTCACCTTGCCTGAAGACTTGAAAACATTCGGAACCAGGTTACCACAGGAATAACTAAATCCGGAGGTCAGGCAATACAGTTTTAACCCACGACCGGCTAAGGTATCCTGGTTATCAAACTGACCATCGAGATTGACATCCGGCTTATAATTGATCTCACTGGTAGCATGGGTAAGCATATTCTTAAATGACATCGAGCTCTCACCCAAGAATGTTCCGAGCAGGTAACATGCAGTATTTACCTGTCCGCCCCCATTGCAGGAAAGATCGAGAACAACACGTTTGATGGGTGATCCCGGTCTGGTGATCTTGGCCAGAGAGTACTGCATCAGCTTAAATGTGTCATTCCCCAGATTTGGAAGATCTGCATCACCGGGAATCGTCATATCACCACCAACTGCTCCCCCGGCGAAGGAATCAAAGGTGATATAAGCTGTGTCTCCCACCTCTTCATAAGGAACAAAGCCGTTGGGATAATACACTTTTCTGGCTCCGGATAATTCTTTCATCGTTGCAATTGTCTTCTCTCTGAAAGATCCTTCAGGAATTGACTCAATCTCTTTTTTGATTTTATCTCTGTCTGTATTGTATGTCAGAGTTCCGGCAGCGCAATGCAGATCATCAAAAAACAGATTGATTGCTGTATTCAATGCCACATCCGTCATCCCTGCATCCCGATCCATGATCTCACTCTTTAAACCTGTTTCGGCGAAAAAATCATCAAACTTACCGATATCATGTGTTTCTTTCAATCCGTAGTTCATATCCAGAGCCAGACAGAGCTCATTGTAATTAAATGCAGCAAATGCCTTGCTGTTTTTCTTCACCGGAGCTTTGTAATAAGCCTCTTGCATTTTCTCCGGAATATCTGTTTCACTATAATTGAAAAGAGCCTTTCCGTTATACAAATAGAACATCCCAAACGGAGACAAAAAGATATCACTAAATGTCTGAAGTGGGATATAATACCCTTTTTTTGTTTTAAGGAGCTTGATCCCATACTTATTCAGATCGATCTTGATAGATTTTCCATATCGGTTGTAGGTTCTGCCTTTCTGAAACAGAGAAGCCACTGCCGGCAAAACAGACTCTGAACTTAACAGAGAATTGTTTTCGTAACGAAAGAATCCGTCTAAATCAACAAAATTAATTGTGTTTTTCTTGAAATCAAAAACGCAATCAAATGGCAACCCCTGATACGTCCGTGTCCAAGTCACCTTATTCCCTTTTTTCTTTTCCTTAAGACCGGTTGTAGAGCCTGTCATAGCAAATAATTGATCCAAGCCGGCTTTCTGCTTGCACAGGTCAAGATATGGAATATCACCGTTTCCGTTGAAATACACCTTCTCCGATTCGCCGAGAAGATCGTCTGTAGCCGGATTATATCCATAGGAAGTAACCTTCTTCGCCTTCATGGTTACGGTTGCGGTTTTAGCCTTTGCTGATGATGCCACGGGTGCAGCAAATGACAGACCAAGTACAAACACTAAAACCAGTGGCAGCACCCTTCTCATTGTTTTTAGTTTCTCTTTCATAGATTTATACCCTCCTTAATTTATTGTTCCATCTCTTCCATCTTAAACCGCAGATATATTTCCTTCAATTCCGTCCGTCTGGATCTCGACAGAAGATAGGTGGTTCCGTCTATCAATTCACAATCTTTAGGACGCCATTTGGAAATAGACGCCATATTAACGATGGTACCTCGCCGTATACGTAAAAATCTCTTATCCAATTGTTTTTCCAGATCGCTTAACCGCATCCATGCAGAGATCGCTGTTCCGGATTCCATATAAATAATAGTCTTATGATCATCACTTTCGATCTTTACGATATCCGCTTGATCTATAGTATAAATGTCTGCTCCGATACGTACGGATAGAACACTCTTCCGTGTATCCTCCCCTGATTTATCCTCGTCCTCATAGCGAAGCAGGACCTCTCTCACTCCATCCTCATCCACAGGCTTTACGAGATAATGAAGCGCACGCAAACTGAACGCCTCCACTGCATGGGCATCACTGGTAGTCAGGAAAGCCACCTTGGTCTTCGGCGATATGTCACGAAGTTTCGAGGCCACCTCCATACCGCTCTCACCTTTCAGATACACATCCATAAATACCAGATCAAAGCGGTTTTTCTTCGTAGCGTCCAAAAAGGAAGTCCCATCCGTATAGACAGTGATAACGCTGTTTGTCGCTTCCTTCACAAGAATGCCTTTAACCCGATCGCAGTCCTTTATGCTATCATCACAAATTGCTATATTCACAAAAATATCCTCTTTTCATCAGCCACACTCTTCCACCAGTCGATCTTATCCATAAAACACAAGGTGTATTTTGAAAAATTAAACACTTTTACATTATCCTCTCTCCGCTCTAAAAAGTCAATATAAATATCGTAATTGGTATCTCCGGAACACGCGAGTGGTACATCTTATTTTTGCAAATAGAGAAAAAAACGTTTGCAATGTACAAACATTTAGAATATAATGGGGAAGAGTTCAGATTCGATTTATGCACAGCCGGGGATCACCCGGCATGGAGGTAGACCATGTCAATATCAGCCGGGCTTTATTTCAGCCATCTTCTGGGCTTTTCCCTGCAGATCGTTCCCGCTACCGTTCTTCTGCTTTTACCGCTTTCGCGCACACAGATAAAAGGAGCGCGGTCATTTTTCATAATATTGACTCTCTTTCTGCTTCTCGACTGCATTATCTTTCCTTTCCCTTCTCTGTGTTTTTCGAACAGGGACGGTAATTTCCTGAGTAATCTCTACATGCTCGTCTCGGTATCGTTTGTAGTTGTTTTGTGGTGGCTGCGGCTTGCAGAGACCGGCCTTCGCAAATTTTTTATATTGTTTACTACAATTTTTTTCTCGATAATACAGTTTATGCTTGCCTATGTAATCATGGAATTTATACCGGCTGCCAAGGACGGCTATGTATATGATGCATCCACCATCATTTCTTATGTAATCGTTTCGTCAATCCTTTTTCCTCCGGTGGCGTGCTTTTTCCGAGGGAGTCTGCGTCGGTTCCTGCCCATGCTGAAAAAAGCGCGCACCTCTGAGTTTGTCTATCTGATCATCCTGTGTTGCCTTTACTTGGCCACCACCATCGTTTCCACCTCGTTCTGGCAGTCATCTGATCCTCATCTGCCACTTGCCAATGTCTACTATGCCGCAATGATCTTTTTGCTCACCGGTGCGTTGTTCCTTGCATTCTTAAACACGATCAGTCTGTCTGTATTACGATCGAAGAAGGCAGAGACTGAACTATCCGCAGCGATATCCCGTGAGAGTTACCGACGGATCACCAGTGAAATGGAGGATCGGCGACGCGCCATGCATGATACCAGGCACCTTCTGAATGAGATCCGCTCTATCGCAGAAAGCGGCTCCCGTGATGATTTACGCACCTTTGTAGATGAAGCACTCGGTCATATGCAGACAGTTAATACACAGTTCAGTTCAGATGACACGCTGAACAGCATCCTGCAGTACTATGCGGCTGAGGCAGCCTCCAAAGATGTATCACTTACGGTTGATGCCAGAGTGTATAACCTGTCTGCCGTCCGTGATTCCGACCTGACAATCCTTCTCGGAAACATGCTGGAGAATGCGATCCGCTCCACTGCAGATTATCAACATAAAAAAAGGAGCCCCCTATCCGGAGTTTCAGACAATGTCACAGCATCGATTTCCGAAACGAAATCGATGCAGACCGGCATTCAGGTTAAAATATCTGCTGACAACAATCTGCTTTTGATCCGGGTATCCAATCCCTGCCTGTCAGTCGCAAGACAAAACACCTCCATCCCGGCAGATGCCGATGGGTTCCTGCCCGGAAGCGCATTTGCAAGCACCACGGGAAGCGGTTACGGCCTGTCCCGCATCGAGTCCATCGCCGAGGCCTACCACGGCAATGCCAACTTTCGGTTTGACGAGACCAAGGAATGCTTTATCACAAGAGTCAGCCTGCTGCTGCA
>CAMVOY010000082.1 GCA_947169235.1 uncultured Lachnospiraceae bacterium
AGGATGCTTGAAATCCTTGTCAATATGAGGGAGGACGGGATAAATGAGTGAGGATGAGGTTGTGAGCAGGTTTAAGTTCTGGTAATCAGGAGGATGAGATGAAGAAGGTCAAACTTGATGCAATTGTAGATGCGCTTGATTGGGTGGATGATGAGACATCCGTGTATTACAATATAGAAACCGGCGAAACTATCTTGTATAACGAAAACTGGGATAATGAAGATGTTGATATAGACGAGATTGATTATGATGATAAGTATATAGCCTTGCCGGATCAGCATGAGATCAATGAATATCATATGATGGAAGTATTCGCTTATGATCATAACGATGATCGTCTAATCACTGCCCTTCATGGACGGGGAGCTTTTCGCAGGTTTAAGGATGCAGTCGATTATGTTGGTTTGAGAAATGACTGGTTCGAGTTTCGTGACAATTGTTATCGGTCACGGGTGGAGGACTGGTGCAGGGATCATGGGCTGGAATGGGAATAAGATGATTCGGCGATAGATTGAGGAGGCGCACTATGGATGGATTCGACAGTATGTTTGACATGAACCGCGATGGAGAGCTTGATCTGGGTGAAAGAGCTCTTCAGATGGAGTTTCTCGACAGGGCAGCGGCTGGTGATGGAGATATCGATTGGGACAAGGATACTTATGAGGATGAAAAACATGAGTGAAGATAAGTACAATCTGGAGCGGTTCGTCCGCCGTCAAGAGACAGACTACGACAGGGCGTATAAGGAATTATCGGAGGAAAATAAGCGGTCTAACTGGATGTAGTGGATATTTCCGCAGATAACAGGACTTGGTCAGTCACGGATGACTGAGAGTTACTTTAAGGGAACAGCGAGACAAGGATGTCGAGCGCCGAGAAGTAACATGATGACTTCAACCTCGCAGGAGTATTCGATCAAGAGTCTGGCAGAGGCAAAGGCTTACCTAGACCATCCGGTGCTTGGGAAGAATATCCGTGAGATATCGAAGTTGCTGACGTCGATAAACCAGAGCAATGCGTCTATAGTGTTTGGGTATCCGGATAATCTGAAGCTGAGGTCGTCAATGACGCTCTTTGCGGAGGCGGCGGAGAGTGACGAGGATCGGAACATTTTTCTGAAGGTGCTTGATAAGTTTTTCGACGGGAAGAAGGATACGAGGACGCTGGCAATATTGAGGCAGATTGGGGAGTGAAAGACGATGGACAGAGATATGGGAGCCCTAGTTCGGGGAATAGTAAAGGATATGCAGTGGAATAAGCCTGTGGAAAAGATTGCAAAGAAGCACGATGTGTCTGTTGAGGTTGTGGAACAGATTCTCCAGATATATACGACACATCCGGGAATTACGACGGATGGGATACTGAACAGGCTGCCGGATTGGATGATGGAGGAATGAGACGATGGAAAAGCCTATAATGAAAGATGTTTTGTTTCTTCAGCAATCATCGGAACCGGCGACGGAGGCAGACAAGTCTTTGATCCTTGACCTGCAGGACACACTGAACGCTCATCGTGATCATTGTGTTGGGATGGCGGCAAACATGATCGGTGTGAAGAAGCGGATGATTGTGGTGGCGATGGGATTTATGCCGGTCGTTATGATCAATCCTGAGATCCTGTCGAAGTCTGGTGAGTATGAGGCGGAGGAAGGGTGCTTGTCCCTAACCGGTACGAGAAAGACGACGAGATATCGGGATATCGAGGTGAAGTACCAGGATCCGACGTTTAAGTGGCAGAAGCAGAAGTTTTCCGGACCGATCGCACAAGCGATACAGCACGAGTGCGATCATCTTGAGGGGATCATTATATAGGAGGTATTATAAAAGATGGTGGGCTACAAGAAAAGGATAATATGCAGTGTTCTGGTCTCCGTTTTTATGATGATAGCAGCATTTTTTCATAGATGCGTGGGAGATAAGTAAGAATGATGCAGTATTTGATCTGGGGCGTCATAGTATATCTGATCGTGATAAATCTCGTCACGTTCATTGTCTTTGGCGTGGATAAGTCGAAGGCTAGGAAGCATGGCTGGCGTATCCCGGAAAAGACGCTGTTTCTTTTGTCGATAATAGGCGGAAGCGTCGGTGCGATCATTGGGATGCATACATTCAGGCATAAGACGAGAAAATGGTACTTTGCGTTCGGGATACCGGCTATTCTGATCATTCAGCTTGCGGCAGCGTGGGCGTCCGGGGTGTTTTCTGTTGAGACTGCGGACTTTTTTCAGACGGCGATAGAGTCTCCGACACCGACTGCGGATGAAGTAGATATCACTTCGGACACGGAAGATATTCCTGACTACACTGACAATGATACAGTCATGTTAAACAATGACCTGCCGATTTTTACTGATAAGGAAAAAGAAGAGATCCAGGGCGAATCCTACAGTGAACTGGATGCGCTTGGCCGATGCGGAGAGGCGGTGGCGAGACTCCATAAGTCCATGATGCCGACCGGTGAGAGAGGTGCAATCGGTCACATCCGACCTTCCGGCTGGCATACGGTGAAGTATCCAGACCTCATTAAGGACAGATACCTGTATAACAGGTGTCATCTGATCGCATTTGCCTTAACGGGACAGACTGATAACGAGAAGAACCTGATCACCGGAACGAGGCATATGAATGCAGAGCTTATGCTTCCGTATGAGAAACGAGTGATTGATTACCTTGAGGATACGGGAAATCACGTTTTGTACCGTGTGAGGCCGAGATTTAAGAAGGATGAACTCGTAGCCAGAGGCATCGAGATGGAAGCATGGTCCGTGGAGGACGAAGGGAAAGGCCTGTCTTTCCACGTGTTTCTGTATAACGTACAGCCTGGGATCGTGATTGACTATAAGACCGGAGAGTCAAAAAGAGCGAAGGAGGAATAGAGAATGCTTGTTGCTATGGAAGGTCTGATTATGGCGTTTTGGCTGTTGCTGATCTGTGTGGTTGGAATATCGAATGGTCCGGTTGGTATGGTGTTTTTCTATGAAAAAGTTGTTCAGGATCGGGTTGTTGAATTAAAGCTGACTACGCCAGAAAAGATAAAGAAAGGCATGGTATTGTCCGGTATAGCAATGTGGACAGCGGATTTGTTTGTTGTACCACTAGTCGTGTATTTTGTAAATGGAGTAGATGGATTTCTAGATGGCTTTACCCAATTGATAGTGATCTATATGATTATGAACTTGTTTGACAGGCTTTTTATAGACTGGTACTGGGTTGGACACACGAATACATGGGTGATTCCTGGGACAGAGGATTTAAAGCCATATATCCCCGGAAGGGTGGTCGTAAAGAAATGGGTAAGTTCCATAGTTGGATTTGCAGCACTTTCAGCGATAGCTTCGGGAGTGATGTGTCTATTTTAAAAGATTGGGGAGATATGAATATGGAAAATGTATTTGTTTCGGGAAATGGAAGTATGCTTGATTTATCCAGTAAAGTATTCATTGTTACGGGAGCATCATCGGGAATCGGAAAAAGCTGTGCTGAACAGATAATAGAAATGGGCGGCAAGGTTGTTGGAGTTGATAATGCAGAGGGCGCTATTGATTCGTCTGACTATGGTCATTTTCAGTTGAGCGTCACTGATGAAAACGGAATCTGTGAAATGGTTCAAATAGTCCTTGACAAGTACGGTCATATAGATGGACTTGTAAATGCAGCCGGAATATGGGGAAGTAGCAAACCATTCTATGAAATGGAGAATGAGTCTTTTCAAAGGGTATTGGAAGTGAACACAGCCGGGGCATTTTTGATGTCGAAACATGTTTCAAAGGCTATGATTCCTAGAAAACAGGGAAAGATTGTAAACATCAGTTGTATAAGAGCATCTGTTTTTCGTGAGAATATGGTGGATTACGCCGCGTCGAAAGGAGCGGTTGCTTCGATGACATCAGCTATGGCGCTGGATCTGGCACCATATGATATACAGGTAAACGCTGTTTCACCGGGTTTTACATATACCGGTATGACGGCGGCTTCCTTTGATGATCCTAAGATAAGGGAACAATCTGAAAAACTCATTCCGAAGGGTCGGTTGGGAAAACCACGAGATATTGCATCGGTTGTAGTGTTTTTGCTGTCAGATATGTCTGATTATATGACAGGTACGAATGTGTTTGTTGATGGAGGATATCATATACAGAAGTAATTGACATTGATAAACTCCATATGAACTGATTGTGCACTGAAAGACGAGGAAATGGTACTTAGCGTTTGGGATACCGGCTATTCTGATCATTCAGCTTGCGGCAGCGTGGGCGTCCGGGGTGTTGAGATGGAAGCGTGGTCTGTGGAGGATGAGAACGAAGGAGGATTGAGATATGGCTGAGATCATAAAAATCAATGATAACACATGGAGATTTGAAGATGACAGCGTCCGATTTTTCTTGTTTTGTGGGACGAAGCAAGCTGCGCTTATTGATTCCGGAATGAATGTACCGGATGCGAAAATGATAGCTGAGGGGCTCACAGATCTTCCATTGATATTGATCAATACTCATGCTGATCCTGACCATATCTCCGGGAATGCAGCGTTTGATGAGGCTTATATGAGTCCGGATGAAGAAGAGAACTATAGAGCGTTTGGTGGCTCAGGAAAGATTATCCCGATTCATGAAGGAGATGTGATCGATCTTGGGGATCGTCCTCTTCGCATAATTGATATCCCCGGTCATACACCAGGAAGTATAGCAATAATAGATGAGAAGAACAGAGTGCTTGTAAGCGGCGATAGCGTTGAGGATGGGAATGTCTTTATGTTCGGAGAAAGAAGAGATATTGACAGGTATATCCCGAGCATGGAGCATCTTCTCGAGTATACGGATGCTTTTGATGAGATCTATCCGATGCATGGGTCATTTCCTGTTAAGAATGACCTAATCGGAAAACTCATCGAGGGTGCTAAGCTTATAAAGAGTGGTGCTGTGGAGGGAAAAAAGGTGGATGTCTTTGGGACGCCTGCTATGTTTTACAAGTTCCCCTATGCAGGCTTTTTGTGCGATCCGCAATAATTAATGATGAGTGATGACAAAGGATTTAGCAGGATTGTATGCAGGGTATTGTAAGGATTGTTAATAAAAAATCATTAATGCGCTGGATGGGGCGGTGGAACACTTTCCTGCATCGTAGTATCGGAACATTTTTCGTAATTCTGTCTCGATCGTGGTGTATGAATGGCTGAAAAACCCGCATGAACAACACTTGACACGGCCTATTTTTGTGGTATCATGAATATGTAGAGAATATCTCCAATTACTAAATGAGTAATCTCGTTTAGTGTTGAAATGAAGAATGACAGGAGGTATTTTCTATGAAAGATTATTTGATTACTGAAGAACAAATGGTGGATAATTGGGGAAAAAAGACCCTTTGATGATGTTGATGAAAAGCTGAAGGCATTTTTGAATTACTTAAATGGTGTTGTTTCAGATGATGAGTATATCAGAAAGCTTGATGCCGCAGTTATGAGAGGCCGGCTAAACAAAGAATGGAGGCTGGAGTATATGACTATAGAACAGAGAGATATGGAGCATGAAAGAGTTGGAAGAGAGCGCGGGCGCGAAGAGGGCATAAGGACAGTTGTTGATTTGTGCAAAAGCCTCGGAGGTTCTTCAGTTGATGCAGTCGAGAAGATAGTTGCGACTATGGGATTTTCGCAGGCTGAGGCTGACAGGCTTGTGTCCAAGTATTGGTAAGAGATATAATTGAAATTAAATTAAAGAAGGTCGCCGTGTGGCGGCCTTTTTTGGAGGTTTTCATTCTTATTAGCTGCTTCACCAAAATAGTGAAAATCTAATTAAAAGTGAAAAAATAAGTCGTTTTATATCCGACTGGGAAATCTTTACT
>CAMVOY010000083.1 GCA_947169235.1 uncultured Lachnospiraceae bacterium
ACTGTTGGAGCAGGCACAGGATTCCTTAGCTGTCGGTGTGGCGGAGCAGGCTGAAAAGCGGGAAACGGATGATATGAACATGCGTGAGTTCTTTTCGCAGCCGGCGGAGAACTTCAGAGGTAAGAAAATACGTGATCTTTATCCAATGATCTCATCCCTTTCAGCAGGACAGATCGCCGGACTTCAGTTTTTGACGGTGGCGGATTTATTGGATGCAGGTTTTAACAATGTTACAAATCTGAAAAAAAGCTTAGATGATATCGAAGATGTTCCGGTTGTATCCGTTTATGAAGGGGTAAACCGTGAGTTGTTTGAGTCCGGAGCTGTAGCACTGACAAACGATACCTTGCGTCAAAATGCAGTTCAGAGCATGAATGAAGAAGTTGATATCAGGTGTAAGTTAGCCGCAGGTTGTATGTTTTTGGCTATTGCCTCGGCGACTGCTGCGTATTTTATAGGTTCCAGGGCGGCACTGTGGGAACATAATGTACAGTCACTATTGGCAAGTGAAATTGACGATGGTGCATTGTTAATGGAATCAGCGGAGACTGGTGAAGCCGGGTTCTATGCTCAGCAAGCAAAAAAACTTAGAATAATATCAGGAGTCCTTACCGGTGCAATGGTTATTCTTGTCGGAGTCTCCATATTTTTAACAATCTCATCATACTATGATGCGTACCATATCGATTTCACACCTATCCCCAAATATATCGTGGATGAGACGGATATCACGACGATCAATGACAAGGGTGAGAAGGAATTTATGCGAAATGATACAGCGTATTATCGGGTGGTCGAGTGTAACAGAAGGACCATGGACAAGGGCAGTTACAAGGAGCATTACGATAAACGTATCGGAGAACTCGGGGATTACGGTGATCTGAACGGTACTGCCGGCAAAGAGTGGCTCGCACTCTACACGGTGAAATATGAAAATGCTGCTCCTATACTGGCAGATTCACTGATGGTCATGACAGGAGCGGATTCCTCTACACCGCCGGATGACTACAAACTGGCAATCCATATGTTCGGAGAGAAGAACGCATACAATCTCCAAAACAATAAGCTTCTTTATACGGAACCTGAGGCGCTTCGCATTTATTTCAAGCAGGATTACGAGATCAGGAAGTCTGCCAAAGGCAGCGGCGCAGCAGGTGGCGCTACGCTCGATGAAACCGGTACACTGGTCGGTGGCGGAACGGGTATCCTTATGCTTGGTATCGGTTTTGTGGTCGGTGCGCTCGTAGTATGGCTTGTTATGTTTATCTTTGGTAGGAAAAGATCTGACGGTACAGTTGAATAAAAATGCAACGGATGTGTAAACCGCTACGGTTACTTTATTGAAAGGCAACAAAAGAGAAAAGTAACAAAAGGAGACTGCGCTTATGAGAAAAATGACAAGAATTAACAAAAGAATCATAGCCTTGGCTGTGTTAATACTGTTTGTCGCTTGGAGTTTCATGGGCGTAGCTTCGATCTCCGGACCGATAGCCTATGCGGCCGGCGAGGATGGGTTGATAGACGGTGAACCTTCAGTAACCGAGAAAATCGATGATCCGGTAGAGGAGAACGCGGGATCTGCGACTGAAGAGCCGAATGATGACAGCGAAGCAGAAGATGTATCTTCCCCGGATGGCGAGGGCGAGTCAAATGATAAAAGTGAATCAGAGGCTGAGGATGATCCGGAGGAAACGCCAGAGGCAGAATCTACACAGGATATGGAAGTTCTGCCGAAAGGCATCATCGATGAGCTGACACTAAAGGCTGCTTTTGAGGAGCGTGGCGATGTTAAGCTTGACGGTGATATCGGCATGGAGGAGGCACTTACCTTCAGTGACGGAGGAAAATACTTCCTGGATTTGAACGGTCATAGCCTGAGTAGAAGTGGAGAGCGTGACAAAAAGACATATAATGAAGGTGGCGAGGTTATCCACATCAGTGGTGGTTCCTCACTTGAGATCATTGATAGTGCGTCAGGATCAGGAATGATCTGCGGAGGTACGGCAAAGGCCGGGGGCGGGATCATGATCGAAGATGGTTCAATCCGTGCGACGGATATCTCGATCCGTGACAATTTTTCACCCAAAGGAGGCGCCATTTATGTAAAACAGGGCTCGATAACCCTTTCCGGAGTCACCCTCGAGCAGAACGGTGTGACCGAAGAGGGAGAGGTATCGAAAGATCCTGAGGATGATTCATTCTTTATTTTCAGTTTATTCACCTGGATATTCGCAGGCAAATCGGAACCTGATGAACAAAGTGCGGGCGGTGCGATCTACGCAGAGGAGGGTGCTTCCGTAAACATCGACGGCTGCAATATCCTTTCCAACAAATCAAGGAACGGCGGCGCGATCTATAACAGAGGAAGCGTAAGTATCACCAATTCACAGATCAAACAAAACTATGCATATAATGACGGCGGAGCGATTCTCAACACGGGCAGGTTTGAGCTGTTCGGCTCTCAGGTAAACGAGAATAACTGCGAGGGCGGCGGTGGCGGATTATTACATAACCATTCAACTCCGCTTGTGATCGATGATTGTGATTTTATGAACAATCATGGTGAAAAAGGAGGAGCTATCTACTGCCTGGGTGGAAACTTAACTCTTACCGATTGCGAGTTCAAGCAAAATGAGGCAAAACAATACGGTGGTGGTATCTGTGCAAATGATAATATCACCGTTTCCCTTAAAAATGTCAAAGCTGAAGAGAATCATACGACAGATATCGCTTCTGCGGGTGGTTTTGGATATTTTAAAGGGAACCTCGAGCTGGAAGATTGTGAGATCATCCATGGATCCGCGTTTTACGGCGGTGCCATCCATATGTCTAACCAGGAAAGCGGTGGGAGGATCACGCTGAAGGGCGGACGGATATACATCTACGAAAACACGGATCTTAACGGAGCTAACAGAAATATCCATTTTTACAGATTCCAAAAGTTCAAAATACGCGGCAAACTGAAAAAAGGAAGTTTTATCGGTATAGTACCCGACGCAGCCGGAGACCTGACCGATGATTATTCAGATTATAACAATGCGTCACCGGAGGAAGTATTCAGTTGTGACCATCCGGACTATACGATCCGGATTGATGAGGATTATGCAGAGGTCAAAGCGAAAAAGCTTTTGAAGGCGACGAACTCCGGATATAAATGCAATGTTTTTATTGATGTTACCAACGATGCGGACCATTGGGATTACTGCTATGTTTATGTCTACGGGAAGCCGAAAAACGGCAGAGGAAAAGAAAAGCTGGTTTGGAGATCTTCAGATATAAAAAAATATGTTGATCACAGCGACGGATACTGGTCAAAAACCGGAATTGACTGTGGAGACTGTTTTCCGTCACATGTAACTGTGGAGACCAAGTTCGGAACGCCCGGAGGATTCCCTGATTGGGAAGCAAATGTCGAAGTCAGGGTTAATGGTGTCAACTGTGGAAATACACATATCGTTGTAGATGACTATGGTGTCGTCCACGAGTATTCTTATGTGCAGATCTCAGGCTGTGACTATCCGTATCCCGCCAACTTTGAAGCGCAGTATAAGAGAGAGATAGATTCCGAAAATGCAGATGATTGCAAGCTTACTACAAAGGCGGTCGATCAGTACGGAGTTTCCTGGGCACTTTCGGATAAGGATGACTTAACCATAGAAAACTTAAGCTTCCCTGATAATGATAAGATCTCACTTCAGGGAACTGATGACTTCATGATTCAGAGTGATCTCGGACGAAACCACCAGAGTACCTATGCTCTGAAATACAAGACAGGAAGTAATGTAAACCCGGTATACACACAGAGAGTGACAGTGAGATTTGTATTCCCACTGAAGTTAAAGATCATGGTTGATAATCAGGCGGTTACGACGAAAAAGGGTTATCAATCCAACTGTATCGATATCGACATACCGGATGTCAAGCCGGGCTACTACCTGTCAAAGTTCAAAAAATCAGGAAGCTCGGGAACGATAGAGTTCGATGAGTTGACCGGCAAATACAAGTATTATTTCGGAGTTGAAAATGACACCTTAACAGCCGTTTTGAAACCTATCACTTATACTGTAGCATTTGATAAAAACGGTGATGATGTCACAGGAAACGTTACAAACAGAACAGCGACCTATGACAAGAAGTTTACATTTCCGACGAACTATTTTAGGAGAAACGGATACAGGTTTGTCGGATGGAACAGTGAGCCGAACGGTTCCGGAACAGCTTACGATAACAAAGCAACAGTCATAAACCTTACGGATAAACGAGGTGAAAAGATCACATTCTACGCGCAATGGGAAAGCGAGGACGGTACGATGACCGGATCTCTGATCTCCAACGGTGTGATAGTTCTGATAGCAGGTATAGCGATATTTGTTATCGCGATCATGGTCTGTGTAGTGACTGCATTAGTAACGAAAAATAGAGCAACAAAAGGCTGATAAAGATTTGTCAGGAGGACGTCGTATGCGAAAGAGATTTAGAAAAATGATTCCCATCCTTATACTTACGATGGTGACTTCGCTTTTCGGTGAGGTTTATCAGGCTACGCCGTCTTCTGCAAAAGCAGAGGTTGTCAAGGTCGGATCCTGGGCAGAGCTCCAGAAAAAGATCGATGCGACCAAGTCCAAGGACATAGTATATCAACTGACCGATGATATAAATGCAACGAAGGAGGACAGTGCTATCCATATCTCCGTAGGGATGCTGATAACCATCGACCTGAACGGAAAGACTATAAACAGAAATATCACAGAGGCAGCAGATGACGGATACGCTATCGTCATGGAGGAAAAGGAAAAGCTCACTATCGTTGATTCTTCTGAGGATCCTGCCGGAAAGATCACCGGTGGTAACAATACCGGAAACGGTGGCGGAATCTGTGTAGGCAAGGGTGCCACACTCTCTATGGAGGACGTGAAGATAACCGGAAACGCTGCGAAGAGTGGCGGCGGTATTTATCTGGATGATGGTGCATCTGTTACAATGAAAAACACTTCCATAACACAGAATATTGCAGAGACCACGGGAGGCGGTATCGCAAGTGACGGCGGACATATAACCTTCGCAGGTGGTGCTATTGCCATCAAAAATAATACAGCTTCAGGAGAAGATGATGACGGAGTTTATTTCATCAGATTCAACAAGATGGAGGTTACGGGTAAGTTTAGTAAGAACTCCCGTATCGTATTTGCGCTACCTGAGTTTTTCGAGGTTTTGACAAACGGATATGGTGAAAACAACTCAGTAGAACCGAGTTATTATTTTGTTTATAAATCCTCTGATGAAAAGTATAAAGTTACTGATTCAAGCGAGGATTCCGAGGTAAAGCTCGTAAAGAATATGGAAAAGATCAAGAATAAAAAAGATCATACTGTAATTATACTCGGTTCAAACGGAAACATAAAAGAGGAAAAGGATTTTACCAATTTGGGATTGGCATGGAAATACGCGTCTACCAAGACATTGGGTTCCTATAAGGCAGTGATAACTCTCAGTCAGGATGAGAATACGAAGAGTATGATGGAAGTAGCTCCGGGAGCTGACATCGTCCTTGACTTAAACGGTCACTGCATAAATCGCGGGCTCACTGAGCCGGAGGATGACGGTGAGG
>CAMVOY010000084.1 GCA_947169235.1 uncultured Lachnospiraceae bacterium
TCGCTACGGATCCCATGGAGGGAGAGTGGGGGCTCAGTATACTGGTTGAGCATGGGGATACGATGGTACTCGTGGATGCGGGGGCGTCGGATCTTTTTGTCGATAACCTGGAAAAGCTGGGTTTTGATATCAAAAGAATAGGGTATGCCACACTGAGCCACGCACATTATGACCATGCGAACGGTATGCCACGTTTTTTAAAAGAGAACGAAAAGGCAAACATCTATATCAGAGAAACTACCGAGGCAAACTGCTATTTCAAAAAGCTTTTTGTGAAGAAATACATCGGGATACCGAAAAGCATACTGACAGATTATCAGAATCGAATAGTAACTGTAAGTGGGGATTATCAGCTATGTGATGGTATATGGCTTATACCGCATAAAACCGCAGGGCTCGAAAAACTCGGAAAGCGTGAGATGATGTACAGAAAGATCGGACGGAAGTGGGTGCCGGATGATTTTTCTCATGAACAGAGCGTAGTGATAGACACTGAAAAAGGTCTTGTCATAATCAACAGCTGCTCGCATGGAGGAGCGGAAAATATAATAAATGAAGTAAGGGAGACCTTCCCCGATAAACATATCCATGCACTGATCGGTGGACTTCATCTTTTCAATAAGTCTGAAGAGGAGATACGTTGTGTTTCCAAGTCTATTGCTGATTCAGGCATCGATAGGGTCTGCACCGGACATTGCACGAAGAATCGCGCTTTTCATATTATGAAGGAAGAACTAGGTGACAGAGTTGAGCAGTTTAGGATTGGGATGGAAATAGTGTTCTAATATTATATACTGGAGAGAGTGTATTGATGAAGAGTAGCGTGTACAGACGGATTAACAGAATCATATCCGGCGGTCTGATGATCGCGCTGATTTTGTGTGCTGTTTTTTCGGATGTATGCTCGGCCGGTGCATTCTCTTCTTACTATGTGGGGACTGATGGACTGACCGTCGTTTCGTCGGATAGGTCGCAGATTTATAACGATGCCCCAAATCCCGAAGAGCTGCGAGAAACAAGGAGTCCTTCATCTGCGGTGCTTCAGGCAGATAGAAAAGAACTGAGGCATTCTTTCAGGACGGTCGATCACTTGACCGATGGCGGAGTAAGTATTCTCGGTGATCCGAAAGGATCACAGGAAAAGAGCGTTTATTATTATCATATTTCCATTCATCCCGGAGATATGATAATCAGATATATACACGATCAGGATGGTGAGAAAGACCGCGTTTTCCTCTGATACAATATTTCAGAGGAAAGGAATGATCATATATGATGGGACTTAGAATAACCATCGGGATTGTCGTTTGCGTTGCTTTATCCGCCTGGGCATTTTACATTGATAACCGCGGAATACGAAACGACGACATTGATTCGGAAAATGGATCAGATAAATGATGCTACTATCAAATTTTTATCCAAAATGAGAGGGTGACTCTCGAGAAAATATGTGGGACTCCTGCTAGAAAATAACAGCGGGAGTCCTGTTTTATGAGAATGTGTTGACTTTTATGCTTGTTTATGATATAATACCAAGCGTAAAAGTCAACAATGGAGAGGTGGTGGTTTTATGGCTGACTCAAAACCAATCATTGAATTAGCAAAGAAAAACAACGGAATGCTCACAACTGCCATGGTTGTAGGTGCCGGTTTTTCTCGGGGAAGTTTGAAGTATCTATCCGATACCGGACAGCTGGAAAAAGTATCCCGGGGAGTCTACACATTGCCGAACACATGGGAAGATGAATTATTCAGCATCCAAAGTCGGTATAAACGAGGTGTGTATTCCCTTGACACGGCTTTATTTCTATGCGATCTGACAGACCGAACTCCTGCACGGTTTCACATGGTTTTCCCGGCTACTTATAACCTGTCAGGCCCAAAGAAAAGCGGTATTGTTTGTAGTGGAGCAAGGGAGCCCTTGTATAGTCTTGGTGTTATCGAACTCACTTCACCAAGTGGAAACACAGTTAAAGGTTATTCGGCCGAACGAACGCTGTGCGATATTCTAAGAACGAGGAATCATACGGATATCCAAATAATATCGGATGCGTTTAAGCGATATACTTCGAGAAAGCATCGTAATATACCTCTGTTATCCGAATACGCGAAGCGATTACGCGTCGAGGAACGGTTGAAGTCTTATCTGGAGGTGCTGTTATGAAAAATGCTATGCAGTTAAAGGCTCATATCAAAAACATTGCCAAAGAAAAAAATATATCTGCACAACTTGTGCTTCAAAACTATATGCTGGAAAGATATCTGGAGCGGGTATCCCTTTCTGAGTATCGTGACAAATACATAATCAAGGGCGGATTTTTAATTTCTTCACTAGTTGGTTTGGAGTCTCGGGCAACGATGGATCTGGATGCTACTATTAAAGGGTATTCGGTAAATGAGGATTCGATTAGATCGATGGTCGATAGTATTATATCCATACCTCTTGATGACGGTATTTCGTTTAAGATAAAAAGCATAGGATTGATCAGAGAAGATGATATTTATATCTTGACAAAGTTACAGGATAAGAATATCGAAATCGATACCCTCAGGGATGCACTGATTGCAACGGCGGAAAAACGAGGCTCCAATGAATTGTTAAAAAAATATGAGGAAATCCTAAAGGACTTGAGTAAAAACAGAGATATGAAGCATAGGTGGAATAACTATAGGAAGGATTTCAGTTATGCATCGGAAATCGAGTTTGAGGATGCTTGTGAATCGGTAATAATTATACTTAATAGAATTGCTCCAATTCAGTGATTGTAGTTTTGAGTGATTCAAATGCTCTTGCAGATATTGGATGGTTAGTGTATAATGTAGAACGTGAACACAGTGTTTTATGGAGGGGAGCCATGGCATCAAAAAAAGATTTTCTGCGGGAAATCATGAGTTATTTTGGACTATTAAAAAAGGTGTTTCAGGTGAAGAAAACCATCACACCTGAGTCAGTTTCTTTTGGTGATCATAAGGATCAATATTTCCTTTATTATGAACCAAATAAAACAGTCAGTGATAAGATTATCATTTGGGTTCACGGTGGTGGTTGGAATGCCGGGGGTCCAAAGTTTTTTGATTATGTCGGGCAGTGCGTGGCAGGTCAGGGATACCGGTTTATATCCATAGGATACAGGCTCTCTCCAAAGAATAAATATCCGATTCAAATAAGGGATGTTTGTGAGGGATATAATACTGCAATTGATTACTTGAAAAAGAAGGACATTGATACATCAAAAATAATTGTTGCGGGTCCGTCAGCCGGAGCGCATCTGTCATCAATTATGTGCTACTGTAAAAAGGTTCAACAAAAATATAATGTTGATGTTTCAAATGTAATCGGATTTATCGGTTCCGGTGGACCGTACAGTTTCAGAGATGATCAGTCGTTGATACTGAAACTCCTTTTAAATCAGTTGTTTTTAAAGGGCTATAACAGACGAAACGGAGAGCCGGTAGTGCTTATGGGAAAGAGTCATATACCTATGCTCCTTATCCAAAGTAAGCATGATGGACTGATTGAATTTGCGTGTGCCAAAGACTTTGCCGAAAGGGCAAAAAAGCTTGGAAACACCTGTGAAGTATATAGTGTGACAGATAAGAAAAACACTCACTCATGGTATACAGCCGGGATGTTTTTGGAGACCGGAAAAAATAATAAAGGTTTAGACAAGTTTTTCTCGTGGATTGAAGAATTATAAATAGTATTCTGGTAGAGGAGCATAGATGAATTATTATATCGGTGATCTTCACCTGTTTCATAGAAACGTGACAGACGAAGGAAAGAACTTTGATAACCGTCCTTTTAAAACGCTTGATGAGATGCATCGGGTTATCGTAGAGCGGTGGAATAAAAGAGTTACTGAGAGGGATACCGTGTACATCCTCGGTGATGTTTCGATGCACTCGAAGATGGCCGACCTTATCCCGGTCGTCTCCGAATTAAAAGGACATAAGATATTAATTCGAGGTAATCATGACAAGATTTCCAATGTAAATTATCGTGCGTTATATGATGATATTTTTGATTATAAAGAGGTCAAGGAAAGATACAACGACGAAAAAGTAAGACTGGTATTGAGTCACTATCCGATCCTGTTTTGGAACCATCAGCATAATGGAAGTATTCTTCTTTATGGCCATGTTCATAATACCAGAGAAGAGGATTTCTTTCAAAAATGTGTGAAAGAAATTGATTGGATAGAGGAACACGATGCGGTTGCAATTAATGTCGGATGTATGATGTCATATATGGATTATACACCGCGAACTCTTACAGAAATAATAGATGGATATAAAGAGATGGTGAGTGATAGAAATGACTGAGGAACAAGTGCTCATGGGCAGGCTTCGTGACCTCGCGAAACGTGCTTATGAAAAAAAAATATATACATACAGCTCGTTTTTGAGTCTGCCTGAGCAAAGTATTCTTGACGGGATGGCAAAGGAATTGTCATTTATCCCGTACGAGCTTTTCGGTGGTCATGAGATGGCTGAACGAAAGGTGGTAGGGTTTGGCTCTGAGGAGTTGTTCGGATATCCGGGGAGGTTTCCTGTTACTATTCTGAAGGTGACTCCCGCTATCGAAAAGTTCGGTGAAGAATTAAACCATAGGGATTACCTGGGCTCTCTCATGAACCTCGGTATACGCAGGGACACGATAGGTGACATATTAGTCAAAGGTAAAACAGGATTCATATTCTGTGCGGATGAGGTGTCTGAGTTCATCCGTGAAAACCTGGTGAAGATACGTCACACGCAGGTGTCTTGTGAAATAATCGAGGACGACATCGAGCTTAAACCGACGTTAATAGATGAATCATATCCGGTATCATCCATGCGACTCGATGTGATCATAGCTGCGACATGTAAGCTTTCCAGAAAAGAGACCTTGGGGTACTTTGAGAGAAATGAGGTTCAGTTAAACAGCAAAGTTATCACGGAAAACGCTGTTAATCTAAAACCGGGAGATGTGTTCTCAGTTCGCGGCAAGGGAAAGTTTATACTCGAAAGCATCGGTGGTACAACCAAGCGCGGGCGAACTTATATAAATGTAAAAAGGTATCAGTAAAACAGGTCACGAACTTGACGGCAAATTCGATTTTATGATAGAATGATGAGGCTTCAACAGATGTTCAGAATGGATATATCAGAATATTTAGATAGGATCAGGGATGCAATATGACAAATGATTACAGGATCCGCGGCACGGCTGCGGACGGACAGATACGTTTTATCGCTTTGACTTCACAGGGGATCGTCGAGGAAGCCAGAAGAAGACATCATACAAGTCCTGTTATGACGGCAGCACTCGGAAGACTGATGAGTGCAGCTCTTTTGATGAGCGCAGATATGAAGGGAGAGAAGGATC
>CAMVOY010000085.1 GCA_947169235.1 uncultured Lachnospiraceae bacterium
ACGATTCCTTTGTGGAGGATGAGGGATGGCACAGGGCTTCAGCGGCATATTCGGAATTTCTGAGAAGGCATGAAGGGCTTCATGTGCTGTATCTTGAACTTGGAGTAGGTGTAAATACCCCGGTTATTATCAAATATCCGTTCTGGCAGATGACAATGGCAAATGATAATGCCATTTATGTCTGCCTGAACTATGGAGAGGCATTCTGCCCAGGAGAAATCGAAGATAGGAGTATCTGCATTGACGGAGATATTGGTGAGGTGCTGGAAGCAATATTGAGAAAGGAAACGATTTAAAGTAGAAGATGCTATTTAGAAAACACAAACCGCAGGGTGTATATGATCGTGAAAACAAAACACCGATGATCCGTGCAAGCATTTGCACAGGAGAGCAGGTGGCTGGTTTTAAAGACATCCATACAGGTGCCTTTGAGGAGGTCATGCTGATCAGACACTCGGGAGACCTGGCCGAGTTCAAAGAACGGTATGGGATCGATGAAGAGATTAAAAAGATGTATTGAGAGATTATGGGCATGAGCCGAGGAGGATTGTAAAGGTCAGTGGAGAGGAAAACTCTGCTGACTTTTTTTGCTTGACGTGGCGAATAAGTGTATGCTATAATGTGGCTAATGGTTATTAGCACAATGGAACAATGCCGGAAACCGAAAGTTAAAATATAAAGGATATTAAAGCATAGAAGGGACTATGGAGAAATGGAAGCAAGTAAAAGACTATTTGGTCCCAGAAGGTTCTACCTTGGAGCTCTGTCTATAGCGCTGCCGATCATGCTGCAGGGCGTGATCCAGAGTATGGTTTCGCTGATAGACAACTTCATGGTATCCGGACTGGGTGACATATCAATGTCCGGAGTAAATGTGTCCGGACGTATCACATTTATATTCATGGTGTATTTGGGAGCTATAGCCACATCCGGAGGTATATTTTTAACGCAGTACTGCGGGGCGAAAGACAAAGAAGGGATGAGTCAGGCGTTCAGGTTCAAGCTGGTCATGGGCCTTGCGGCTTTCATTCCGTACTTTTTGGTGTGCTTTGTTTTTCCGAGACAGGTCCTGTCACTGATGCTGATCGGAAACACGCAGGCAGATATGATACTAGACGAAGCAGTGAGATACATACGGATCATGACGATAGTAGGTCCGCCGATGACAGTATCTTTCTGTATAGCCAGCTCGCTCAGAGATATGGGCAACGTCAAAATACCTCTGGTGATCACTGCTGTTGCGATGGTCACGAATACCATATTTAACTGGTTACTCATTTACGGAAATCTCGGCTTTCCGATGCTCGGAGTAGAAGGAGCAGCGTGCGCCACTTTGATATCCAGAAGTCTCGAGTTTATACTGTTTGTAGGGGTATATATAAAGCTTAAACCGGAGTTTAGGATAGTAAAAAAGGGCCGATCTCTTATCAGAGAGTTTTTTCGGATCGATGGGAAGATTTTTAAAAACATACTGAAAAAAGGGTTGTTTGTACTCTTCTGTGATATGGTGTGGGTTCTCTCAGAGACAGTTACTTCTGCTATCTATAACGGTCGCGGAGGAGCGGATGTAGTATCCGGCATGGCTGCAAGCTTTGTCATAGCGGATCTTTTCTTTGTCGCGTTCGAGGGTATATCAAGCAGTACGGCAGTGCTTCTCGGAAAGGTGTTGGGATCGGGTGATCTAAGCAGAGCCAGGCTGGAAAAAAGGTGGTTACTTTCCGGGGCAGCGGTCTTCGGATTTATAATGGTAGCTATCGCGATGTCGAGCGCGCTTTTGATACCGGTAGTGTTTGGCAAGTTGAGTGTGAGCGCTATCACCATAGCGAGAAACATGGTATTTATTATGGCACTGTTTATGCCGTTATGGGTGTATATGAACGCGCAGCAGTCGGTGGCGAGAGCCGGCGGTGATACGGTGATGGGAGCCGTCGGAGACATGTCAGTGACCATAGTTATCATGCTTCCGTTTGTGATTCTGATCGGCATCTATACGAGTGTCGGACCGGTGATGCTTTTTATGTATGTAAAGCTTATCGATATCATAAAAGTTGTTATCTTCCACTTCTGGCTGAAAAAGGAGAGGTGGCTTAAAAATCTTACAAAATAGGAGGAATAATAGATGCTTCGTGAAGAGATACTAAATGAACTGTTTAAAATGCAGGATATAAAATACAGAGATTTTCAGGTCAAGCTCATTCCGTCCAAAACGGTGGATGATATGATCGGAGTCAGAACGCCGGAGCTGAAAAAATATGCAAAAGAGCTTCTGAAAAGAGAAGATATCGGTGAATTTCTCGAGATACTTCCACATGAATACTTCGATGAGGATCAGCTGCATGCATTTATTATATCAGGTATCAAAGACTATGATAAATGTATGAGTGAAGTAATAAGATTTCTGCCCTATGTAGATAACTGGGCAACCTGCGACCAGCTGTCACCAAAGGTTTTTAAGAAGAATCGTACGGAGCTGTTAAAACAGATTAAAAAATGGATCAAATCAAAGGAAACATATACAGTAAGATTTGCCATAGGGATGCTGATGGGACATTTTCTTGATGAAGATTTCGATATTAAGTATCCGGAAATGGTGGCGAAGATCCGTTCGGATGAGTACTACATAAACATGATGATCGCATGGTATTTTGCAACAGCTCTCGCCAAACAGTATGATGTGATCCTTCCGTTTATCGAGGAAAAGAAAATGGATATTTGGACTCACAATAAAGCAATTCAAAAATCTGTTGAGAGCAATCGTATAACATCGGAGCAAAAGGAGTATCTTAAATCGCTTAAGATTCGGTAGCTTCAGCTCAGCATGAACTTTCTTGCGATGGCAGTTCCGATGCGATATGGCAAAGGACGAAGAGCTTTATTTGCATTTTTAAGTTCCTGTATGATATGTATCCCCTGCGGGCAGTGGCTTTCACACTTCCCGCAGCCGATACATTGAGTCGGGAACGATTTTTCTTTACGGATCCCGACGCCCTGAGCGTATTCAAATCTGGCACTTCTTTTTCCGCTTATCATCGTCTCGTTATAATACCGGAAGGCGGCGGGAATATCTACTCCCTGCGGGCAGGGCATGCAGTAACCGCACGCCGTGCATCCGACCTTAGTCATCTCGCGGATGATATCGCGTATCTTGCTGATAAGCTCGAAGTCTTCATCGGTAAACTCACCTTCCATAACTTCCGATGCGATACGGCAGTTTTCCTCTACCATTTCTACAGAGTTCATGCCGGAGAGCACGCATGTGACCTCGGGCTGGTTCCACAACCATCTGAGAGCGAGCTCCGCAGGAGTTCTTTTTTTAGGATCATTTTTGATGAGCTCCTTCGCTTTTTCGGGGAGCAGGTTTACAAGTTTTCCGCCGCGAAGTGGTTCCATGATAACTACAGGGATTCCTTTCTCGGCAGCGGCTTTGAGCCCTCTCACTCCGGCCTGGGTCGTCTCATCAAGATAGTTGTACTGGATCTGGCAGAACTCCCAGTCATAAGCATCGAGTATCTGTAAAAACCTATCGGTATTACCGTGAAAAGAAAAGCCTATGTTTCTGATGGCACCCGATTTCTTTTTCTCTTCGATCCATTCTTTGATACCGAGTTCGCATAGCTTTTCCCAGCTCTGAAGATCTGTGAGCATATGCATCAGATAGTAGTCGATATGATCTGTTTTAAGTCTTGATAACTGTTCCTGAAAATGCTTTTCGATAGACTTTT
The DNA here is from genome assembly GCA_947169235.1 of uncultured Lachnospiraceae bacterium. GTDB lineage: Bacteria > Bacillota > Clostridia > Lachnospirales > Lachnospiraceae > Eubacterium_F. Next base: position 3,723 of record CAMVOY010000085.1, read on the forward strand.
TACTTTTGATCATATATCCCGGAAGTTTGGTCGCGATATTGACCTTGTCACGGAGGCCTGTTCGGGAAAGTATCTCGCCGAGAGCGACCTCACTGCCCGGATAGATGTACGCGGTATCAAGGTAGTTTACCCCGGCATCTATAGCAGTCTTTAATTCTTTTTCAGCTTTATCAAGGTCTATGCTTCCGCCTTGTTTTGTGAATCGCATACAGCCGAAGCCGAGTAAAGATATGGGTTCGCCGTGTTTATCATTTCTATAGTTCATTTAAACCTCCATTTCCAACATCAAAGGTTAGTTGATCTGTATCAAAAGTTGCATTATATTTCTTCTTTATACTTTAACAGTTCCTGTATATATGCCTCTCCGTAGGTAGAGAGCTCACTTCCTTTTCTGACTATATATCCTATCGTGAGCGGATCCTCTTCCTCAAGTTTTATGGAAACGAGTCCCTGTAAAGTAGAGTCTTTCTCCGCGAGCATTCCTGAGCCGATGGAGTATCCCCTCAGGTCGGCGATAATCTCCATGGTAGTCGCGCGGTCATCGGAGCGGATCATTTTTTTGAAATCATAGTCCGCCATCGCTTCTTCGGTCAGATAGAGGTTTGAGTTGTCACTCTGGTCAAAGGATACACAGGGGTAGTCCTTCAGGTCATCGAGAGAGATGGTCTTTCTTCCCGCAAACTTATGATCCTTCCATACATAAGCATATGTCTCACGCTTCATAAGAGGGGTAAACTCCAGCTGATATTCCTTGATCAGTTTCTTCAGTATTTTTTCATTTGCCTTTGAGTAAGATACGATCCCGACCTCGCTTTTCATAGTGCGTACATCCTCGAGGACCTCTCTTGTTTTTGTCTCGTGTATGGAAAAAATAAACTCTTCAGGATCGGCATCTTTTATCACGGTAGTAAATGCTTTTATGGCAAAATTATAATGCTGCGTGGAAACTGAGAATCGCTCCTTGCTGCTGTCTCCGGAGAGATATCTGTCCTCTAGTATCTCGTATTGGCCAACCGCCTTCTTCGCATACTCGACGAACTCTCTTCCTTCGTCGGTCAGAGAGATTCCTTTATTGGTTCTTTCAAAAATAAGGATACCAAGCTCGTCCTCCAGCTCTCTGATGCTTGATGAAAGCGCAGGTTGAGATACAAAAAGCTTGGTAGATGCCTCTCGCATTGATGAGGAACCGGCTATGGTAAGTACATATTTGATCTGATTGATATTCAAGTTTATCCCCTCCGATAAGTTTTTCTTATAACGGATATTTTATATTCGATTGAGGGGATTGTCAAGCATAAAAATGAGCCGACTTTACGACCAATGTCATTAAGTTTGGCATTGGAAGGGTATGCTAGAGAAAAACAGGAGCAAT
>CAMVOY010000086.1 GCA_947169235.1 uncultured Lachnospiraceae bacterium
AAACGTCTTTTCCTGCGGCGGGAATTTGTGATCACTGCTCCGATAAATATACCTGCAACAAGACCGGCGGCACCGATCAGGACGATCATACCTGTACCAAGAGCCGTGCCGGCATCCATACCTGAGACTATCGCACTATCAGCATCAGATGTCTGTGTATCCTCATGACGGAAAAAGAAATATGTGCCGTTATGCTCGTCGTTGTACGACCATCCGTTTTCACCGTCGGCAAAGGTCAGGTTCTGTGCCACGTTTGGCTTGCCAAACAGATGGAGCGGTGAATATCCTGTCGGAATACTGTCACCACCTTTTCCTGTCTGAAGAATAAAATTACGCTCGTTCTTATCCGGAGCCAGTATCGGAGCACCTGCATCCCTGTCCTTTGTTGCATACAGAGCGAGCCATTGCTTACAGGCGCCTCCGTTTGTATCTCCCGGGTTTCCATTATTGTCATATACGCTTTTATACTCGATGTAGGATGTCCCTTGCGCTTCATCATATGTCATATCGACCATATAACGGGGTATGGGCATATGCTCTCTGTGATAATATTTATAAAGCGTTACAGCTGTCAGGGTAATATCAGCCACCGCAAGCAGCACCGCAAAGACGGCAAAGCCTGTCTTCAGCTTTTCATACCACTTAATACCCCAGCTATTATCTCTTGTCATCGCGTCAAGCTTTGTTATTGCTTCTGCTGCCGTTTCCCGTTGTTCTCTGAATCCATATTCGTAATACTTGAATATATCTTCCAGTTTGTTTTGTTTTATATAGTTTACTGTCCCTTTTGATATCTCGTATTTATCCATCACACCCCTTAATGTTGCATCCTTACCTGTAAAAGAGAATCCATTAACGATACTCTCATACGCTTCATCAAAGTAATACCTGTAGCATGCTCTTTGTAAAGCACCAAATGTAAAAGAAATAATTCCACTTAATATCGATGATACGGATAGACCTATCATACATCTTTTCAGTCCTCCATTATCAACAAACCTGTCTGTCCAGCTTGCCTCGGTGCCTTCACTGAACTTTTCAGCAGCATTCGTCACCGCTACTCCGCCTTCAAAGATCTGACGGTCTACTCCCTCATATACAGAAATCTTCTCTCCGCCGGACCATTCATCGATAGCATCATTCACATAATCTTTGACCTCATTTAGTGCTTCTTTTTCTTCTTTGCTGCTCGCATCCTTAAGCTCTTTGCTCTGTCCGGTATTATAATCATTGTACATATTGGCACTAAGTCCATCCTGAAGGATATTGAAAAAACTGACCGTCCCACGCATGGCAGCGATCTGTCCGTCTGAGAGACTTGCTGCCAAAGGATACAGGTATTTGATGTTTTCGCCGTCAAAAGCTTTTTTATCTTGATAAAAATAATCAAACAGAGTCTGCTCTGTGCTACTGTTCTCATCGACCTTGTATTTATAACATCCCAAAGACTCAAGAGCGGATGACTCTACCAGAAATACCGAAGCATCGCTGTCTCCGAACTCTCCCTCAGCCCAACTATCCAGTTCCTTTTCGCTCATTTCATCAAGACCTTGTTTTTTGATCTTGTTTTTTATATCGTTAAAATGCTGATGGATATCATCCCATGCATCATATATCACCATAGCTTTATCATGATAATTTTTTTCCAATGCGGCATCAGCTTTTCTTGCATTATTTTTATATGCAGTCAGGAATTTTTTTCTGAGAGCGCCGAAACTTCCAAGCTGTACCATGCGGTCAAGCCAAGTAGATTTGCCCGTGTCGCAGGCAGCTGCGATCTGCTGCTGTACAGTCAGAACCACATTTCCGTTCATCTGCAATAATATATCTGCAAGTTCACTGTCGGAGATATCGAGGAGAAGATCTCCAAGAAGCTTTCCCGAATCATCTTCAATATATGCATTTAAAAAATCATGTGCATTTACGGCAGTCGGAAGCTTTTTTTCATAATTGGTCCGATATTCCGACAACATATCCTTCATGTTATTCACCATATCGGTATATACATCTTTTTGTTCCTTTAACAGCCTTTCATACTCACCTACGCTATAGTTTCCTTTTTCATTCATAACAGCTATATCGCGGATCGCCTTGTTCTCATCAGAGGTTGTCTGATAGCAGAGAAATACTCCGATATCTTCGCTAAGTCTCCCTGCAGCGCCTGAATTGAGATTATGTTCGATAACTCTCCAATCATTTGACTCATCATCATCCTTGTTCTCAGCCTGTGAGTCACACCACTGCTGTGGTGTGGTCGTTCCATCGGTCATAACAACTTTCAGTTCACCGATATAGAGCCTTTTGGATGAGGCAGCCCGTGAAACCTGACCTGCAAGATTGTTTGCCGGAAGAATAAAGCTCATGATAGCTACAAGTAACAGTGCCGTTAGTCTTTTCCACAATTTCTTTGTTCTTCCGCTCATATGATACCTTCTTTCTCTTTAAGGATGCACAGATCTGTACTACCCGAACTGTCTGAAATTATTCCTGTTCCTTTTCATTACCTACTATACCACCCCTTGTCCATCAGATGTCCATCAAAAAATAAAGAATCCGAACAGTTGTGTCCGGATTCTTGCTTTTATGTTAAGAAGATGTCTTTTTTGCTCGTATTCGTCTTCTACGGACATTCGTTGTCACCGCTCCGATAAATACGCCTGCCACCAGACATACAACACTGATCAGGGCGATCACACCGGTGCTGATCACTGTGCCGGCATCCTCATCATTTGCCATCGGATCGCTATAGTTTATCTGCTTATCCGCATGCATGAAGAAAAGATACGTTCCGTGATTTTTATCATTATATGAATAACCGCTGTCACCATCTGCGAAGGTCAGATTCTGTACCACATTCGGTGTTCCAAACATGTGAAGAGGCGTATAACCCACCTCGGGTGCCTGAGAGTCTCCTGTCTTAACGATGATCTCGCTTCCATTACCCGGTGCAACGATAGGGCTTCCTGCCTTTGCATCCTTGGTACAATACAGTGCCAGCCACTGTCTGGAGCTGCCGGCATTCAGATCGCCCGGCTTCCCGTCCTGATCACGAACGCTCTTGTATGCAATATAAGCCGCCTCCTCATTCTCGCTATAGCTGATATCGACCATATGATGCGGTATCGCTATGTGGTCTACATGATAATAATTATACATAGCTATCGAAGTAAGTACGATATCTGTTGCAGCCAAAACAATAGTAAATATCGTAGCTCCCCACTTTAATCCGTCATATATATTAAACCTGGTCCTGGCAGCTTCAACTTTTCTTATAAAATCGGCATCCTTTGATACATTTTCCTTAAGCCGACTAAATGCATACTGAACATCTTGATTGTAAAACTCTTTTTCATCAGCCACTACCTTAAACAGCCTGAACCCTTCAATTCTATCTGCTGTTTGTCCATAATTAATTCTGATAAAATTAACAGTTTTACTTCCGAATTCTTCATTTAGTTTTGTCACGGCACTCTGTACTGCTTCTCCTCCACCAGAAGCGTTATCAACCGTGTCTAATATCCGACCAAATAAATTTGCCGTTTTTTTATCCAGCAATTTAGCAACTGATTTTTCCGTAAACTTCTGTGCCACTGCAAATCCGATAGCTGTGCACGACAGTGTAGCCGCGCCCACACCCATCGCTATCGACAATCTGGCAGGCGCACCGTTTTTAAAGAATGCATTTGTCCATGGATTGGATACACCGTTTGAATACCTCTTTGCAGTAGTGGTCACTGCAACTCCGCCTCCGAATACTTCACGATCCACACCTTCGTATACAGATATCTTCCCACCGTTATTTATGTTCTTTACGAAATTCTTTATGACATTCGTAAAATCAAAAATTGCCTTCTTGTCTTCCGTGGAAGACATCTTAGACAGGGTAGCAGCCATACCGGTATCATAATCGTTATAGATATTGGCACCATATGCATTCTGGATAAGGTTGTATATTCCCACGGACTCCTTAAGAGCAGCTATCTGCCCCTTGCTTAAACACGCCGCCATCGGATAGAGAACCTCTATGCCTTCCCTTTTTATCTCATCAGCCGTTTTTGAAAACAGGCTTAAGAGTGTTTCATCTTTTCCATAGTCATATCCGATCAGCGATACAACTGTGATCGCCTCCTGATAATCGGCAAATTCCTCACTCTCTATACTCTTATCTGACACCCACCTGAGGATCTCTATCAAACTTGCATTTTCAAGGCCGTATTTTTTTCGGAATTTGTCAAAATCCGCAATCCTGTCGCTGATATCACCCCAGTTCTCAAGGATCAGTTCTGCCGTGTCCCTGAACTGCTTATCAAGTGTTTTTTTAATATTCCCTGAAGACATATTCTTTGAAAATGCATTTTTAAGCATATCATAGCCTCCGAGCTTGCTCAAGCGATCAAGCCAGGTGGTCTTGGCTATATCGCAGGCAGATGCAAGCTGCTGCTGGATTGTAAGTACTACTAAGCCGTTTGCCTGAAGCAGTATCTCTGCCAGCTTATCTTCATTTACAGTAAGCAGCAGATCACCGAGGAGCTGCCCCGAATCATCCTCTTTGTAGAGATTCATAAAATCATGAGCCTTTACGGCTACCGGGACATTATTATAATAATTCTTTTTGTATTCATCGATCATCAGTCTCATGTTCTTCACTATATCGATGTACTGCTCTTTTTGCTCCTTCAGGAGTCTCTC
>CAMVOY010000087.1 GCA_947169235.1 uncultured Lachnospiraceae bacterium
CAGAAGTACTATCGGTGCATCCTTAAGCAAAGCTCTTGCTATAGATATCCTCTGACGCTCGCCTCCCGAAAGCTTGGCTCCGTTCTCTCCTATGGGTGTATCATATCCTTCAGGCATCTGCTCAACAAAGGTGTCACAGTTTGCAGCTTTTGCCGCTGCCTTCACTTCATCATCACTCGCGTCCCTTCGACCTATACGGATGTTCTCAAGCACCGTATCATCAAAAAGAACCACATCCTGGAACACCATGGAGTAATCGCTCAAAAGAACCTCCGGATCAACGGTAGATATATCCACACCTCCGACTTTTATGCTTCCTTTGTCTATATCCCATAGTCTGGCAGCAAGTCTTGCGCATGTACTCTTACCTGATCCGGACGGACCGACAAGTGCTGTCACCTGTCCTTCCTTTGCCGTAAAACTTATATCATTTATAACCTGTTCATCATCGTATGCAAACGAAACATGGTCAAATACTATGTCGTGCCCCTCAGGTTTAAAAGTATCACTTCCCTCAGCTGTTTTTGCATCATAGATTTCCATAAGTCTGTTCGCTGAAACCTGAGAGAAAAACATCTCCGCTATCAGTGCAAGACTTTGGTCAAACGGAGCATAGACTCGCGTGATCGCCAGCATAAACATGAACATAACCATAAAGTCTATACTTCCCGACAGCACCATCTGAGCACCGGTCAATATGGTAGTAGCTACACCGAGTCGCATGATCACACTTGCAGCATTGACAAAAATTCCGGTCTTTAGCTCACCGGCAAGCATCTTTTTTTCCTGGATATCTATCTTTTTATCAATATCGGATATAAATATATCTTCCTGATTGGTTGCGTGAATCTCTCTTATATTCTCTATAGTCTCCTGAATTCCGTCAGCAACATCTATACTTACTTTCTTTGTTGCTGCTGAACTCTTTTCATTTATCTTTCTGCTGCCAAACAATATAATAAATGCGACCGGTACTCCCCACAGACACGCCAGTGCCAGTCTCCAGTTATATACAAGCATCATAACCGCAATTACAGCGGTAGATATATATGCTCCATACAGATAACCCAGCGCATGAGACCACACATGTTCCATGCGGTTTACATCACCCATGAGAGTCTCCGTGAGATCTGCGAGATCTCTCTTGGTAAAATAACCAAGGGGCAATCTTCTCAGTCGCTCGGCAAGACCTATCCTCATGGTTTTTACCTCTTTGTATACTCCACCGTATGTATGACGATATTGCTGAAGATGTGCAATAAAAGACAGTACCAAAAATCCCACCGTCAATCCCACGAACATCCATATATTTCCGATCTTCTCATCCAGGGTGAGTGTTTTTATAAAACTGTCCATCATGTAGTACAAAATACCTATGCCCGACATAGATATAAGATTGACGATAACTGTCCATATCGTTCCGGCTTTGAGTGTTTTCATACCCTGATCCGAGAGAGCATACTTACGTTGATTTTTCTTTGAAAACATTTATCTCACCTCCTCTGACGATATACGCCATGTAACTGCTCTATTGTAATTCTCCCACATATCCGCATACATACCGTGTTTCTCAAGAAGCTCCTTGTGTGTTCCTTCCTCTGCAACTTTTCCACGATCAAGAACTATTATCTTGTCAGCTCCGACTACCGTAGAAAGTCTGTGTGCTACCATAATAACCGTTTTTCCTGATGTAAGCTTTGCAAACGCCTTTTGTATGAGTGCCTCGTTCTCGGGATCCGCAAATGCAGTTGCTTCATCAAGCACAACGATCGGGGCATCCTTGATGATGGCGCGTGCCAACGATATACGCTGTTGCTCCCCACCGGACAGATGAGTTCCTTCGGATCCTATGACCGTATTAACTCCTGTGGGTAATTTATCAATAATGTCCATACATTGTGCTGCCTTTAACGCATCATACACCTCATCATCAGTAGCGTTGGGTCTGGCCACTCTTACATTTTCAAGTATGCTTGTTTTGAAGAGATGGTTGTTTTGGAAGACAAATGCTATATTGTCCATAAGCTCATGCTGATCTATCTCCCTGACATCTACTCCGCCCACCTTCACGCTGCCTTCTTTGGCATCCCAAAACCGTGGGATGAGACTGGCAGCCGTTGTCTTGCCACCTCCGGAGGGCCCTACAAGAGCTATGGTCTGCCCCGGTGCGGCATCGAATGTAACATCATCAAGCGCCAAAACATCGCTTCCTTCATATGCAAAAGAAACGTGATCAAATGAAATACTGTTATCTTTAGGTTTTTGGGGGGATTTCACCTGTTTAAGTTGCGGTGCATTCATAACTTCATTTATACGACCAAGCGCCTGCCCGGCCATCATGATACCGCTTGATGCAAACATGATCCTTGCCAAAGCTGTTGAGATGATAGCTGAGAACACAGCATAGAATGCAAAATTGGTTATGAGCTCAGCAAAGTTTCCGGAAGCTATCGCGGATGGTGCGATCACCATCACAGCCGGAACCAAAAATACAAAAGCACCTTCCGTGAAAGTCAGATTGACAGTCTGAGGTGTCCTGCATACGCCGTTTGTATACTCACCGGCTTTGTCGCTGTAATCTTCTATGGCTTTTCTGAAAGCCTTAAAAGAATAAACTGTCTGTTGAAAAACTTTTACAACCGGTATTCCTCTGACATATTCCGTTCCTGCTTTATTTATTATGTCCTGCGCAGCCATATACTCCTTCATCATGCCGGCATTTTTACCTGTCATCATGACACAAAGCGCCGCAATGGATATGATAGCTGCGATCAGACAAGCCAGACCCATACGCCAGTCAAATACAAACATCAACACGACCATTGACACAAACATGGTTATTGTTCCGACTATATCAGCGAGATTATGCGCCATAAGCGTCTCTGTTTCTCCCGCTGCCACATCGATCCTGCTCCTCAATAGTCCGCTTGCATTGTTATCAAAAAATCCAAGCGGCGCATTCATAAGCCGCCTTATTCCCTGTTTTCGTATGTTTGCCGCAGTGCGAAAGGCTGCGACGTGCGTACACATAAGCGCCGCAAAATATATTATTATACCACCCACGGCAAAGATAAATGCCCACCATCCATAACCGGATATATCCGTGGCAGCTGTCCAATCCGGTGCCACAGATATGAGATCCCTTATCACCAGCCATATACAGATATATGGGATCATCCCCATGATCATGGCAACTGCCGATAAAAATAAACCCAAATATGTAAGACCTCTGAAGTTGCCCGTGTAGTCAAGAAGTTGTGACAAGGTTCCTTTCTTTTTGCTGTCTGCCTCCATTGTTCCATCCTCCGTTTCATAACCGTAATTAATTAGCTCTAACTACTCAATGTTAGTTATATCTAACAAACGGATAAAATATTACTACAAATCTTCGTGATTGTCAAGAAAAAAGTGTTTTGGTGTCACGCCGACAGAATGGAAAAACAATAACTGCCAATAGGAATACTCCCTGCAGAGGTGCTGAAAAACAGGGAGTGATTCTATTGACAAATCAAGGGAAATGAGGTATTATACCCTATGGTTAGTAATTGCTAACTATGGAAAGACAAAACTAACAAAACTTGTTTTTCGTCGAGGGAACAAAGTAGATTTGAAAGTATAGGCATGGAGGATGAAACGATGGATTTGAAATTCGGAGATATACAGGAGACAGCACTGATTCCGCTTGCTATCAAGGCAAGTGAGACTATGAGACCTAATGCCAGAATCAGGGACGAAAAGGCAAAGGAAATAATTGATACGCTTGGAGTGGATGTGAGCAAATATGACCCTTTTATGTCCCACGAGGGTGTGGTAGCAAGGACGATCATGTATCGTGACACACTTAAAAGGATTCTGAAAAAATATCCGGATGCGTTGTGTATCAATCTCGGTTGTGGATTTGATGACAAGTTCTCGCAGGTGGACAACGGACTTCTCACCTGGTATGACGTAGATTTGCCGGATCAGATTGCTGTCAGGCGCAAAGTCTATGAGGACAGGGAACGCTGTACGATGCTTGATGGCAGTGCCCTCGATGGAGAGTGGACGAAGGATCTTCCGAAGAATCCGATGACTATTGTGGTGATGGAGGGAGTTCTGGAGTATTTTTCCAGGGATCAGGTCAAAATCTGTCTGAATATGCTCTGTGATAGTTTTGAACACGGATATCTACTGGCTGAGCTCCACACACCGTTTTTGGAAAAACATGGAAGTCATCACGATGCGGTGAAGCATACAAATGCTACATTTGGATGGGGAACTAAATCCGGCCGGGAGTATCTGGAGTTGGAGTCGAGAATGAGTCTTGTGTCCGAGAGAAGCTATAACGAGGAAATGAAAAAATACTCAATCCGAGGGAAGCTGTTTGCGATCATCGGCAAGAACATGAATAACCGCCTGGCAGTGTTTAAGTGGTAGGTTTGCCTAATGAATAGGTTTAATTCTATTCAAAACTGAAATCAAGATATATTTCAGTTTTATTCGCTATATCTTTGACTACATATTTTTTAAGATTTTTCTTGAAAAAGATTTTTAATTCGATTAGCCTTTTCTTAGGACGTCCGAATCTTTCCTAAGAGGAGGCTTTTGGCTATGAATATAGAACAACTACACAAGTACATTTCCGAGAGCACTGGGAATGAGAGCAATATATGCCAGATTTATGCCATC
>CAMVOY010000088.1 GCA_947169235.1 uncultured Lachnospiraceae bacterium
TGTTGTGGCACTGATCCGTTTTTGATGAGTCAAACTTCCACTCAAGTCCTGCATTATCAAGGCTCTTGTAGGTATCCTCACCGGGGAAGGACTGGTTCTCGATCTCGAAATAATCCTTGCCGGGAGCCTTGAACTCCACCCCGTACTGATCGACGAGCGTGAGCGATACCTTCTTTGTGTCATCGTTGTCCAGATCTATCGATTTTTCCTGCTCGATATCCGCATCATCGATATAGGGGTATTTATCCTCACCGATGGTTATCCAGTTATCGGCGTTTCCGTTGTCCTTGGCATTGCCGCGGATATTTCTGTAGATCTCGGTGGTTGCGCAGTTGACACCATTGATCCATACCTTTACCGTAGCTCCCCAATCCCTTTTTGAAAATATACTGTAGTTAAAGTTCGCAAATACATTTATCCTGGACGGGAATGAATCACCGCAGTCTATCTCACCCGAGTCGTAGTTTACTTCACCGTTCTTTGACTCATGGTCGATCTTATCCTGTATGTTTTCTGATTCTTTGACCATGTACTCTTCACCGAGTCCGTTGTTCTTTTTTGCGTAAAAATAGACAAAAGACTCAAACCATTTGTCAGCATCATTCGTGACCGTGATCTGCACCCTGAGCTTATACCCTGATGCGGACGGGCGTGCTCTTTTGATGATCAGCACCTCTGTAAGGTCATCGTCCTGCTTTACCTTGTACTGTGGCGAATCGCACATAAAGTAAGTATCTATGGGTCTTGAATTGTGGTCGCCGTAATCCCTGGTTATCGTTCTTTTCTTGAAAGTGTCGGTATAGAGAACTCCTATCTTGGAATCACCCGAGAGCTTTCCGGTGACACGAATCTCCTTAAACTTCTCAAATACCAGATTGTTATCCGTGATCTCGCTTCCCGAGTCCGCAGCCTTTTTATTCATATAAATGATGGTCTGTCCGCCTGCGAGGATAACTCTGTAATTATCAGCGGCTCCGCCTATCCATACTCCCGCGCCGTCGCCTACTGATGTGTTTTCGCTGATGCTCGTGGATGAGGCGGTGAGGATGGCGCCGTTAAGGAAAATACCCCCGCCCTTGCCTTTTGACTCGTTTAGCCTGATCATACAGTCATCCAGTGAGATGTCGGATGAGGTATAGATCGCACCGCCGTCCGATGTCGCATAGTTGGACTCCATCGTGATATCCGTCAGCGACATACCTTTGATCCCCGTTTCCACATACAGTGCACCGCCGCACCCATCGGCACAGTTTCCGGTAAACTTGATCTTTTTGATCACACTGCCATCTGAAAGACCGGAGGCATATATCCCGCCTCCAATACCGGAGGAGTTATCACTGATAGTGTTGTCGCCCGAGTATACTGTCTTTGCATCAGATGATGCTGCCTCATCACTGATCCCTCCTCCGTTTTTACTTGAAGAATTACCTGATATGGTACAATCTTCCACGTGCATCGTTTTTGCATTATAAATACCGCCGCCGCATACTGCTCCGTTGTTTGATACTATGCGGGTGTTTTTGACGGTCAGCTCTGCCGCGTTGGATATCCCCGCACCGTTTCCGGCAGTCGCGAGGTTTCCTTTGATAGTCGACCCGTCGACCTCAAGTGTTCCGAAATTGCAGATAGCGCCGCCCTCTGCGGCTGCATTTGAGTCTATGGTCGAGTCTTTGATATCACAGGTGCAGCCCTCTCCGACATAGATCCCTCCGCCGCGACTATCTGTGCCGGGAGTATATGATGCGGTCGTATCGTTATTGTTGCCCGAGAGAGTCACTCCCTCAAGTGTTGCCTTTGAGCCCTCCGTCAGGCTGATAGCTCCGCCATAGGTTGCAAAGTTTAAACTCAGCTGACCGCCCTTCATGACCAGCTTGCTTCCGTTTTTTACGTTTACCGCTCCTCCGTAGGTTGCATGACCTCCGGTTATCATTCCGGTCAGATCATCACCGGAGTTCTCTATGATGAGTGTCGATGAACCGCGTACCTCAAAGACACCTCCGTCCGAACTGTTATCGGCTACTCCCACACGCTGTATATCAAAACCGTTCAGATCTATGATGACGGTACGTCCACCCTCGATCACTATACACTGTTCTAAGGTCACAGGGCTTTCAAGCTTTATATTATCTTCACTTGCAACAAGTGCCGGAAGATCGGTCCCGGCTTCTTCCGGGGCAGCCTCCGTATCAGTCTCTTCATCTGTCTCTGCATCTGCTTCCGCACCGGCTTTCTCATCTGTCCGGTCATCCGAACCATTATCAGCCTGCTTTTCACTGTCCTGTCTCTCAAACCATACGCTCAGAGAGTCATCTTTTTTGACTATGTCTGTCACAAGGAGATCCTGTATCTCGTACTCAGCAGGAAAGAAAACGGGCTTCTCCGGTTCAATGGTAATATCTGAGACCTGCTCATCATCGATATAGATCGTGTTCTCATTTTTAGTGCTACCATTCAGGATGACGCCTCTCTCCAAGAGATCTCCCTTTTTAAGCTCATCAAGGCTCACTGTTGTACCTCTGCCATAGGTGGCGGCAGAAGCAGTGACAGTTGTTACACCGATACCGGCATACATACCAATCGTGCTCTGTAAAAACAAAGCTATAGCAAATATGAGAGCTGATCTTTTTTTTATTTTTTTCATAATACAGATCCTCCCCAATGTAGTATCTCAAATGTTACGATATGATAATATCACACCAAAGGGGACAAAAAGGGGACAGATATCTGTCCCCTGTCTGTTCCAACTTTTATCAGGATTCCTTTATCACGGATCTCCTTCTTCTCATGATAAGTCCGACCAAAAGACCTCCGACTATCATACCGATACCTGCACCGAACGCCATGGATCCCGGTGAAAATATGGAGCCTGCTTCCCGGATCTGACTGACCGTCTTATCATCGGTCTTAAAGAATACCCTGATGCTTGGCGGATCATCCGGGAACACATATATCTTTTTGTTTAGATCACAGGCAGCCACGGAACCAAACTCATGTATACCGGTCGAGTATCCGTCAGGCACACCATCCTGCGATATTACGTACTTTAAGGAATCCGCAAGGATCGGCTTTCCCTGCTCGAATTTGATACCGTAAAGAGCGAGCCACTGACGGCCAATATCACCCTTTAAGTCAGCCGAATCCTTCATTATCTCGTAGTTTTTCTTTGTTATATCCGAATCCCCCTCGGTACGGTTGCACTTGATAACTCTGTAGTAGGCTAACCGGTCTTTCTTTGCGATCGGATTGCCGTCTTTATCATATGAATCGACCTTTACCCTGTCTGCCATGATCCTCGGTATCGGTACATACTCAGTGTCATAAAACTTCTGTACATCACGTACGGTCATGACCGTAGCTACAGTTATCAGTATCACGGCTAAGACTGCCATACCGATCGAGAGATATCTGGCTATCGCCGAGTTTTTTGTTAAAGCTCCTGCTTTTGAAGATAGATCCTCTGCAGTTGCCTGTGTGTTTCTTAAATCTGCCTCTAATCCGGCTATGAGTTCATTATTCTCAGCTACAATGCCTCTTTGCTGCAAGAATTTATAAAATAAAGTTCTCGCCTCTCCTGTCAGCTTTGAGGGAGCTACATTTGTCAGCGAGACACCTGCTACCTGATCCATCATATGTGCAGGTTGCAGCTTTGACATAAGGTTTTGGGTAAGCGATTCTAAGCTTTCAACCGCAGTTTTATTTGTATCTCTCAATAACGTCAATGCTTCTGAAATATCCTCGATCGCATTCTCGGCACCTCTCAAGGCAATCAACTGGTTGGCATAACGCACATGCACGGCATGTGACGCAACCGATGCTATGGCACATCCCGCTGTCACGGACCAGAGAACGATCGGAAGTGTCCCGAGCTTATAGTTCTCAGGCTCCGGATCTGCCGATGTCGAATCCGATCTGACGGCATCTGTAGTGAGGGCAACTCCTCCCTCTTTGTATATCTCTCTGTCTATACCCTCGTATATTGATGCGATCTCAGTATCCTTCGTATCTTTATCCAGATCCTTATATGCATCTGCATCCGAGATCGCCATGGAAAACATATCTGATATCGAGAGGAAATCAAGTCCCGCGATCTGACCTTCAGAGAGCGAATCAACTATGGGATAGAGATCTCTTATGCCATCAGAAGAGGATACCTCTGAATAATCCTTTCCAAAAAACTCCGTAAGGGTATCGCCCTCATATGTTACCGAATCCATATATGCGCAAACTACCGCTGTACGGGCGTTGTAAGCCTGCTTTGTAAGTTCAAGAGTAGTATCATTTAACTCCTCTCTCTCATCATCAGTCAATTTCTCAGGGTCAACATCCGAAAAATCATTGACGTTCGCCAGGGTATCACCAAGCTCATCCATCTTCTCGTCAACAGACCCTGTCTCCTCGGAAAAGCCTTCCCACATAGCGAGTATCTTTTGCGCTGCATCCTGATATCGCTTATCAAGCTCTCTCATCACATCTGTTTTGGATTTCAACCCCGGCTTCTCATCCATAACTCTCTGTGTAAGATCATCAAGAGTAGTCCCGGTGAATCTGTCCACCCATGTATCATCTGATGCATCTGTCGCCCTTGTGATCAGCTTTTCCATGGCGAGAGTCGCCTGACCGTTCGCCTGCATAAGGATGGTCAGGATATCTGCATGTTCCTTCTT
>CAMVOY010000089.1 GCA_947169235.1 uncultured Lachnospiraceae bacterium
AGATCCTCTACACCTCAGTGGGGCGTGGGTTTATGGATTATGTTCTGACCGGAGAGAATCCCGGTTGGCTTACGGGGTTTGCAATCGTCATGCTTATATCGGCGCTAGTGGTAAGCGTTCTTTCAATTCTTAAAGAAATCGAGCTGAAACGTTTAGAGGGAAGGTCGGCAGTTGTTTCATCAAGCAGATTTATGCAACACCTGCTACGGCTCCCCGTAGGTTTTTATTCTCAACGTTCGGTGGGTGATATCCAAACACGTCAGATAGAAAATGAGACTATCATGTTTACTCTGATGTCGCTGCTTGCGCCGTCATTGATAAATATAGTGATGCTCATACTGTATGCTGTTGTGATGTTTTCCTATAGTGCCCTGCTTACCTGCGTGGGAGTGGGGATGGTCATTGTAAACGGTTTCATCGCAAGGTATATCTCTAACAAGAGAAAAGATATCACGAGGTCTTTGACCCAGGATACCGGAAAGCAGTTTGCCATAACGGTCGGAAGTTTCGATATGATCGAAACCATACGCTCTGTTGGCGCGGAAGAGGGCATTTTTTCACGCTTCGCCGGAACTCAGGCAAAGGTCAACAGTTCGCGTGTCAGACTTCAAAGGATCAGCGAATCGCTGGAAATGATCCCACAGCTTTTGATACAGCTCGCCAATATCGCCGTACTTTGTATAGGAGTATGGATGATCATAGGCGGAGCTCTCACTGCCGGTTCACTGCTCGCATTTACCGGTTTTCTCGGTATGTTTGTAGACCCCATGAATCAGATCATACAGCTCGGTCAGACGATCCAGGAGATGGAAGTGTCGATGGATCGAGTGGAGGATGTTTGCAAGTATCCTACGGATGTTTCCGAGGGTGAGTTTGCCTCGGAGGAGGAGCTTGCTTCTATCCGAAAGCTGTCAGGGCAGGTTGAGCTAAAAGATATCAGTTTTGGGTATTCGCCATTAAAAGATCCTCTCATACATGATTTCAATCTGACACTCACACCCGGGAAATGGGTTGCGTTGGTCGGAAGCAGCGGCAGTGGAAAATCAACCGTTGCTAAGCTTATTTCCGGATTGTATAAGCCATGGGAAGGGGAGATATTACTTGATGGTATACCCCTGCCTGAGGTGCCGAGAGAACAGCTGAAGAGCTCAATGGCAGTAGTAGATCAGGATATCGTGACTTTTGATGACTCCATATCTGATAATGTTCGTCTCTGGGACAGGTCTATAGAGGAGTTTGAGATCATTTTGGCATGTCGGGATTCGGATATCCATGATGATATAATAAGGCGGCCTGAAGGATACTTTGGTCGTGTGATGCCCAGGGGAAGCAATTTTTCGGGAGGACAGTTGCAGCGACTTGAGATCGCCCGCGTACTGGCGATGGATCCGACGATACTTGTACTTGATGAGGCAACAAGCGCACTCGATGCCGAGCGTGAGGCAAAGGTTATGCAGTCGATACGTGATCGGGGTATCACATGTATCGTGGTGGCGCATCGTCTGTCAACTATCCGCGATTGCGATGAGATCATAGTGATGGATAAAGGGATGATAGTTGAGAGGGGCACACATGAGGACCTGATCCGCAAGGACGGAATGTATGCGGATCTGATCAGAAACGATTGATTTTGGAAGGCGGAGTATAGATGGATCAATTTGAATCACAGTTTCAAACGAGAGCGCGATTGGATCGTGAAAACACGGAAAATGCCTACGAGACACTGGCCAGGAGTCTGACCGGCAACCGCCTGACATTTGAGAAAAATGAGCGCGAGAGGGTAACCGGAGCGATCCAGTCCGTATTAAAGTATAATGGTGCAAAACCCGGTGAAGTCCCGGAGGATGTGGAAGATTTCAGGGATCGACTGTCCTATATGTGCCGCCCGAGCGGAACCATGGTCAGGGATATAAGGCTTGAGGGAAAGTGGTACAAGCAGAACTTCGGGCCGATGCTTGGAAAGCTGAAAAATGGAGAGATAGTAGCCGTTCTTCCATACGGTATGACCGGCTATGCGTATTTTGATTACAACTCAGGATGCAGGATACGGGTCAACAAAAAGGTGGCAAAAGAGTTTGAGGACACAGCTATACTGTGTTACCGTTCGCTTCCGCCGGACAAGCTCTCTCTTTCCGATTTCTTTTCATTTTTGATCCACTCTTTTGACATGTCTGATTATGCGTTGGTATTCATAATGGCTTTTCTTGTCACCCTCGTGGGGATGCTTCCTACGATCGCAAATCGCATTGTATTTGATGAGGTGATCCCGTCAGGATATACGGGACTCATATTACCTATCGCAGCACTTTTGATCGGGGCATCAGTAGCAACCCTTTTGTTTACTTTGAATAGAAATCTGGTTATCGGGCGCATATCACAAAAGCTTACGGTATATGCGGAATCGGCATTGTATTCCAGAGCATTATTACTGCCCACGAGCTTTTACAGGCAGTTTTCCTCCGGTGACCTTGCCGGCAGGATATCACAGGTGAGTATGATAGTCGAGCAGATGGTGCAGTTGTGTTTTGGCGGAGGACTTACGGTATTACTCGGCCTGATCTATATCATACAGATCGCTTTTATCGCACCGCCGCTGGCGCTTCCTGCTTTGGCTGTGCTTGCCATACAGGTGGGAATCATAGTGGTGACCATGATCCTTACCATGAGATATGAAAAAAAGGCTCAGACATCATTTACGAAGCTGTCCGGCATGGTGAGCTCGATGCTCGTCGGGATCCAAAAGATCAAGCTGGCAGGTGCGGAGAATCGCGCCTTTGCAAAGTGGGCCGGAGAGTATTCCGATTATGTACAGGCGACATATCGCAGACCATGGTTTCTCTTTACGGTAAATGCGATAGTGACGATGATCGGACTTATCGGAGGTATCGGGATCTACTATGCAGCAGGAAACGGCGGTGTATCGGTGGCCGAGTTTATGGCATTTAATTCTGCTTTTGGTATGATGACGGCAGCGGTAACTCAGGTCGTTATTATGATGCCGATCGCCGTTCGGATCAAGCCTGCTTTCGAACTTCTGGAACCCATACTCGAAACTGTCCCGGAGGTGGATGAGGGACGACCTTCCGTTACGGATTTCAGTGGTTCGGTTGAGATGAACCATGTTGCTTTTCGATATAATGAAAAATTGCCATATCTGTTCAAGGACCTGTCGTTCAAGATAAAGTCGGGAGAGTATGTGGCCTTTGTAGGCAAATCCGGTAGTGGGAAAAGTACTATCATGCGCCTTCTGCTGGGATTTGAAACCCCTGAACGCGGAAGTGTTATTTTTGGAAAACATGATCTCTCTCAGATCGATATCAGATCATTCAGAAAAACCACGGTCGGTGTTGTTTTGCAAAGTGCCGGATTGATCAGCGGATCCATCCTTGATAATATAACTATCGGTTCACCAAAAGCAACTCTGGATGATGCATGGAGAGCGGCTGAGATCGCTGGGATCGCGGAGGATATACGAAACATGCCGATGGGGATGCATACCATGATATCCGAGGGAACCGGAGGAATATCCGGAGGTCAGAAACAAAGGATCATCATCGCCCGTTCCGTTTGCAGCAAACGAAAGGTTCTGATGTTGGATGAGGCCACATCGGCTCTTGATAATATCACACAGAGGGCGGTTTCCGAGTCTCTGGCGCAGCTGGATTGCACGCGCATAGTGGTGGCGCATCGACTGTCTACCGTTAAAAACTGCGATCGCATCATGGTCGTGGACGATGGAGCTATCGCCGAGGAGGGGACATACGATGAACTTATCGCCAAAAATGGCCTCTTCGCGGAACTGGTACGCCGGCAGCGGTTGGAATGATCGTGTGAAAAGGAGTAACGATTTGAAGATATACGTTGATTTTGATGATTGTTTGTGTGAGACAGCCAGGGCGTTCACTGAGATTGCCGAGAGACTTTTCGGGAAGCGGATACCCTATGAGGGAGTCCGGTTTTTCAACCTGCAGGAGTCCTTTAATCTCACGGATGAGGAATACGAACTTTTGATGACTGAAGGACACCGCGAGGAGATGCTCCTTTCCTACGAGGAGACGCCCGGTGCATCCTCCACGCTGAATGAGTGGATAGACAGGGGTTACGAGGTGACGATCATCACGGGGCGTCCTCAGAGCGCATATGAGCCATCCCGCAGGTGGCTTGACGAGCATGGGTTGGAGCGGATAAAGATGTACTGCCTCAACAAGTATGGCAGGGATGCTTTTATCAAAGGCAGCGAGTTTGGTCTGGAACTCGAGGACTACTACCGGATGGAGTTTGACTATGCAGTAGAAGACTCACCCATGGCTTTTCAGTTTTTCGATCACCTGCCTGAGTTAAAAGTTATGGTCTATGACAGACCATGGAATCAGAATTGTGAATTCTCGGACGATAGGTATTATCGTTGCTTTAACTGGGAGCAGATCCGGGAGCGAGTCGGAATGGAGGAGGAATCAGAATGAGTAAAGTATTAGTTGCGTATTTTTCTGCAAGCGGAGTAACAGCGAAGCTGGCGAAGAGACTGGCTGACGGGATCAATGCTGATCTCTACGAGATCAAGCCGGAAACACCGTACACGAGTGCAGATCTTGA
>CAMVOY010000090.1 GCA_947169235.1 uncultured Lachnospiraceae bacterium
TTGCGAGAGGCGCTTCAGCGGATGACATAAAACGATTTATGGATTTCAGTTCGGGCTATTTATCGGCTGTACCTTTTTTTATTTTTATGTCGTGTAACCCTTTTGTAACGCCTATGTGATATGATATACCCATAAACAAAAAATTATAGGTTTATGTATTGACATAGAAGCAGATAGGAGGGTTCGATATGAAAAGAATAGCCAAAAGGATCACATCATTAACGTTGGTCGTAGCGGTAGCGATAGCATCCGCATGCGGCGGCATTCGCATCCAGGGAGTGACACCTGAGGCGAAGGAGGCTCGTGCCGCACAGTCGCAGGGTAAATATGTAAGGAGCCTTGCTATCAGCTATGCGTCAAGCAAGGAGAAGGCGCAAGAAGAATTGGGTGAGGAGTATACCATTCTGGATCAAAACTTCAACGAAGGGATGAAAGGTGACTCCTGGATCGGTTATACCACTACCGATGATCCGGACGATGCTATCCGCGATATCAAGGTGGAGAATATGACCGGAAAACATTCGATATCCGAATATGAGGAACTGATCAACAGACAGAAGGATATGGTAGAAGAACAGATTGATACTATCGTACCCGTGCTTTCAGAGTTCGCGAAAAATGTGGAGAACAATCTTCCTGCCGCTATCGAGGTTAGGGATGCATTGAACTACTACTATGAGGATGACAGTGAATTGAAATTTGGTGATTTTTTCCTGGAGGCCGGAAAAAAACTGATAGAGGATCCAAAGGATTCCGATACCAGAAAGAAGCTTGAGAAGGTCTTTGTCGAGGGAAACAACATGGTGCTCCAGACGGCCGAAAAGCTTTTGACGATGGGACTCGGGAAAAAGGTTAATGAATCGGGATCGTGGCTGACACGTATGAGTAAGCTTGGACCGGATGGACTGATCGATATCTACAAGCAGGCTAATCCGTCGCTGCGGAGAAAAGAAGCTGTTCTGAAAATAATAGAGAAGGATTACGGAACCGACGCCGACGATTTACTAAAGGGTATCGCCACGGTTCAGGATGTCATCCGTGAAGCGGAGCAGTCCGAACTGGGAAAAGCGATTGAAAGCGGAGACGAGAAGACCAGGGATTCTATCCTTGATGAGGCTGAAAATCAGAAAATCGGCGAGGATCCGACAGATGAGTCAACCGTGGAAGACATAACAGACTCGCTGATCACGACGATGGAGACAACGCCGGATACGATCGAGACGGCAAATAATTGGTCAACGGAAGTACTGATCATAACACTGAAAAATACACCTTACGGCGACGGTCAGACCATGTATGATTTCTTTATGCGACAGGATCTGAAGAAAGCCGATCTGTATCCGATGGCCTATGTGCTTTCGGAAGCACAAAAGAGTATAATTACTGATATCGGGCTTATGTCGCTCTTTGAGAGTGTCATGGCCGAGAATGTGGGAAAGGACGAGGAGGCGGCTCCCGTGGAGGAGTACATTGAGGCAGGGTGCTGCTCCGTCTATGAAGGGGTTGACCGTGATGTGTTCAAAGGAGATACAGCTATCACGGAGGACACGATAAAAAGGATGTCAACCAAGGATGAGTTTAACATCACAGAGCAGGATCCGATTATTGCCGGTCTTTCGGCCATGCTTGCGGTAACGCTCGGATCGTTTATGCTCATAAAGTTTTCCCACGAGTTTAGTAGAGTGGCAGAGGTAGAAACTACCGCATATCACAGGGTGGGAGTGGAGGAAGCGAAGAAAGCTCCCGCGGTAGAGAAGCTTAGCCGGGAAATCGATTTGATGTCGAAGAATCCCGATGCGCTTAAACTCAAATACATCGAGAACAAAAAATGGATAAGAAATTATCATGTGGAAATACTTGATAAGTCGGCGCTTGCACTCGATACGGAACTGAAAAATGCCGTGATCAGTTTGTCAGACAGTTATGAGATTGAAAAAGCAAAAAAAGTGGTAAATCTATCTGAGGGGACTCAGGAAAGATTCCTGAAATATCAGAGAACGAAAAAGATGTATAATCTGATCCAAAAAGAAGCAGCCAGAGTAAAACCGGTAAAAGCGATAAAAACTGTGAAAGCACCGGCCAGGTGGGGAGCTCGTATCGCATATATGTTGGGGGCGGTCGCAGCCTTTGCCTTTGCGGGGTATGAGATATATTGTATCGTTAAGCCCGAACCGGGGGTAGAGTTCACGGAGATCCCGGCGAAGATGATATCACGTAGTTACACGGATGATTCCGCTGAGATTGACAACATGACATATACTGTCGTTCGAACTAAGGATGGAAAGAAAGCCGATCTCAAAAACTGGAAAGGGAAGGAGTGGCAGGCTATCTATATTACGAGAGATTTCAATGCGGGTGATCCGGTGCTTGCATCATCACTTAAAATCACGTATGGAGGAATCAGTGATGCTGAAGCGGTTCCGTTAACGGAGTTTTGCTACAGTGATGCCTGCAATCTGATGAATAAAGAAGTGACCGACGTGGATACGGGTTCCGTCTATCTGTATTTCCGAACAGGAGTAGATGCGATAGAGGAAGTGGCAGAGGAGCCCGAAGAGGTCGCAACAGACAACGTAGCAAGTGAAGAAGTGCCTGATACTGAGGGTGAGTCTACTGCATCAGTGTTTGGCCCGTCATCCCTGTTCTGGTTCCTCGCACTCCTACTGATCGCACTGATCGCAGCCGGTGCAGGAGTATGGTTCAGAAAACGTGAGCATAGGAAAAGTTAGAGGAATCAGGGATATTTATGAAGAAGTAAGGAGGGATCGATATGGACAGTCGTTTTTTCTCAAGTATATCGCACGATCTTCGTACCCCGTTAAACTCGATCATCGGATTTTCAAAGCTTGCAGGCAAGGAACTTGACAACAAACAAAATCTGAAAGAATATCTGGACAAGATCGTTTCTTCCAGCGAGCACCTTTTGGAACTCGTCAACGACATCGTCGACTATGCGAGGATCGATAACGGAGAGGTGACGCTTTCAAAAACTCCGACTACGCTAAAGAAGATTGTTTTGGAAAGCGCGGATCTGTTTCGACCCAAAATGAATGAAAAGCAGGTCTACTTTGAAGTGGATGTCGAGAAGATGGGGGATGATCCGGTCGAATGCGACAAAGAAAGATTCAAGCAGATCCTGACAAATCTGCTTTCAAATGCGTATAAATACACACCTTCGAGAGGAAGAGTTTCCCTGAAGGGTGAACTCGTAGAAAAAGGAGACAAGCTCACCTATGATATCCGCATACATGATACGGGCATAGGGATGTCAGAGGATTTCCTCAAACATATCTGGGAACCGTACCCCGAAGAGGAACTGATAATGGTCAGCGAAAACCAGGGTACGAGCCTTGGGATGGCGTTGGTCCATAGCCTGGTCGAGATGATGGATGGCACGATCGATGTCGCCAGTCAGCCCGGCATGGGGACGGAGTTTGTCATAAATATTCCGATGAACAGGTCTGATTCCGATCCTGCGGAGACTGTGGCAGACCATCATGCGACAGGGGCTGCGCCGAGAGATTACAGCGATACGACGGTGCTCGTTGTCGATGATACGGTGGCAAACCTTCACCTGTCCGACAGGACACTTCGTAATCTCGGTTTCAACGTAAAGATAATCACCAGCGGAACAGCTGCAGTCCAGATAATCAAAAGCTCACAGCCGGGTGACATAGATATCGTCCTGATGGACATACTGATGCCCGTGATGGACGGTCTGGAGGCGACGGCGCAGATCCGTGCGCTCGACGATCCGGCGCTCTCATCCATACCGATCATCGCGATGACGGCGAACGCTTTCAACGAGGATGTACAGAAAGCATTTGATGCCGGAATGAACGCGTATGTGACGAAACCATTCAATATCACCGATCTTTTGGACAAGATCAATTCATGCCTGGATGCAAGGTGATGAGAAAGATGAGATAAGACTGTGTTTATGGCTACGCTTGTCAAAATTAAGGCGTCCTTTTTGCAAAGAAACTATTGTAAAAAACGCGAAAAAATGGTATCATAGTGTTCGTAACGGTATTACTCTAAGTTCCTGACAAGAATTGATTTTCGTTTAAAAGGAGATTATTATGGATTTCGAAAAACTGTTCAGTAACCTTACTGAAGATCAGATGGAAAAGGCAAAAGAGTGCAAGACTCCGGAAGAGTTTCTGGAGCTGGCAGGCGCAGAAGGGATCGATCTGACTGATGAGCAGATGGAAGCGCTCTCCGGTGGCGGTTACTTTACTGGTCGTCCTGATATACTTAGGTAAAAGAGGAGTGAAGGACGAGATTAGTTATGATCGATAAATATGCCAATCCAAAAGCTCTTGAAAAAATGCGGAGAGCCGATGATCTGGAGGAAGCCC
>CAMVOY010000091.1 GCA_947169235.1 uncultured Lachnospiraceae bacterium
TTGACAGTATCAAAAAAAAGGGACAAAAGGAGCCTCGTTTCTATCTGTCCTGCGGTCGTGAGGATGACCTCTTTCCGGCTAACGTAAAGCTCCGTGACTATCTGATAAAAAAAGGCGCGGATGTGACCTGGGACGAGGATGAGAAAGCCGGCCACGAGTGGGACTTCTGGGATGCGCAGATCGAGAAGGTGCTGGAGTGGTTGCCGTAAGGATCACTTCCTCTGTTATGCTGCCTGCAACACCGTAATTACAGGTACTTCATATAACCGTCCTTCACTTTGAACAACTCTATCTCAGACATGGCGGTCTTTCCGTCGGTTCCCGTCATCTGGAAGTCGATCGCGTACTCGCCGTCGCCGAGCTCTATCTCCTCAAAGGTGGTATCCTCGCTCACTATGATGGGATCCATATCAAAGGATATCCCCTTTTTCCTGGTGATCGCATAGAGTATCGGCACGATCTCGTCGCCGACCTCCAGCTTGCGCAGATCCTTTGCCGAGAGACCGTTCTCAGTCTCGCCTTGGGCTCCCAGTATCGTAAACTCGTGAGTGGCCTGGTCACAGGCGACGGAGAGATACATCTCCTCGCCGTTTAGCTTGACCGGAACCTGATACATCGTATAATCATCGTTGGTGTTGACGAGCTCCATATAGACAAATGTGTTGTCGATCGAGCCCCACACACCGCGGA
Source organism: uncultured Lachnospiraceae bacterium (assembly GCA_947169235.1). Classification (GTDB taxonomy): domain Bacteria; phylum Bacillota; class Clostridia; order Lachnospirales; family Lachnospiraceae; genus Eubacterium_F. Next base: position 691 of record CAMVOY010000091.1, read on the forward strand.
AGTTGTCCTTAAATATACCCTTGTCCCAGTCTGCGATCACGTCATCCGGTGTGGCCGCCGAGCCGAGACAGACAAAAGTTTTTCCTTTATCAAAAGTCGTATATAACTCGTAGCAGACAGAAGCCAGATGCCTGGCGTCATCTCCTATCTTCAGCACAGCGGTATTGCCGTTCTCTATCTTGAGTTTGGCGTCCTCCAGCGTACTGATGTCAAAGGGCTCCTGCGTCTCGACCTCGTCACCGCCCAGCAGGTTGGATATATAGGTGTATCCGTCGTCGTCAAGCTCGCCGGTCAGCAGATAGGTATAGAAAAGATCAAAAGCCATAGTGGAGGAATTCGCTATATAATTACTCAGCATCCGGGCGTCATGCGAATAGTGGATAAAGCATGACAGTCCGTTTGCATGCGATCTGAATTTCCCCTTGATCTGGTAGACGACTGCATCCTTTATCGTATCCAGCACCGCCTGATAGCTTTCCGGCAGGATGTCTTTTGTATTCTCGGCGAGATCGGCCATATCGGCCATATCAGAGTAGCCGCTCTTTCCCGTGTTGCCGCCGTAGTTCTCGGTCTTTTTGGTGGCACGCGAGAACTCTCCGACAAATGAATCATCGTACACCATGTTGATGAGTGCTTCGTTTCCGAGCGTGTTGTAAGCCTCGAGCACCGGATCGATCTTGGACAGATCGGTCACTGACATCGTGATGCTGTCTGCGACCTCGTACTCCTCACATGCCTTGTAATAACTGTCACAGATGATCTTGCCGAGCTCGGTAGGCTCGATGGCGGTGTTTTTTGCCAGGGCACGCACCCACTCATCGTAGGTCCAGCCGAGCGCCGTCTCGTTCTCTTCGCTTCCTATCAGATATCTGCCAACATCTTTAAAAATGCTGGCGACATCGACCGTAGCCATCAGACATGTGTCAAACCCTATGATGTCATATGGCGGGTTCTCCTTGCTCACTTCACAGGTTTCCGTAAAAGCAGTCCTCAACTCAACTAGGGAGAGCGTGTCGCCTTTATAGTTCTCGTCCTGAGCCACGCCTGTGGTAGTGCCGCCGCCGTGATCCCAGAACACGACCATCTTGTGATCTGCGGGATAGTTTTCGTTGCAGAAGGCGAGAAAATCCTTTAGTGTTTCACCGTCTCCCATGTTGGCCTGCTTCATCTCATCGAGCTTTTTGATATCGCCGTCGACGACCTCGTATCTTCCGATCTTGTCAGCTTTCACAACCTCGTTCTGCCACTCCTTGGCACCGCCCGTCTGCAGTACGATCTTTACGTTGTCCGGTAGATCGACACCACAGACCTCTGCGATATCTACCGAGGCCAGACCGTACTCTGTTTCCAGATCTGATCCGCACAGATACCAGTAGATCGCCCAGGACTCGTCATTTTTATCGTTCTGTGCTTGAACCTCCGGTGCTTTGGTTTCCTCTGCGTTGCCAGTGACCTCGGCCTCGCTGTCTGTCGGCGCCGGGGTGCTCACGACTGACTCCTCCGCGCCGCACGCCGTGAGGATCAGTGCCAGGGTCATGGCTATGATCAAAAGTTTTTTCTTCATTTCAAACTCCTTAACAAAAGCCGAAACCTCCCGGGCTTCGGCTTTATACATGTTATCATCTGTGATCATTACGAATCCGTGATCAGCAGCCGTCCGGGCAGCCCATCTCGAAACGAACCTTCCCCGTGTGCTTGTTGACCTCGGCATATCCGACCAGTTCGCAGTTACCACTTGAACAGTCAACGATACCGAAAGCAATAAACGTGTGGTTATATGTTTTGAAATAATCAAAACGGAAGTTGGTCGTATAACCCTGTTTTTTGAGCTCTTTTCTTAGTTTCTTTTTTGCTTCCCTGATCGAAAGATTCAGCGATGCGGCCTCAGTCTTTGTGGTTATCTGTGGTGCTCCCGGCACGAAACCTGCAACCGGAGTACATACCGGAGCTGCAAGTATGAGAGAAAGCGCGCCTGCTACTATAATTGCCTTTATACGTTTAGTCTTATTCATGATGACCTCCCTTCAGTCATTAAGGTTGATTTGTTTATATTCTATCATAAAAATGTTGGGCTGTCCATAGCCACTTGTCACAGAAAATCAGCGCTTCGTCACAGGAGTACCTTGCACGAAAATGTTTGACAAGGCCTCTGAAGATACACATTGAGTAGCATATTGCATGCTTTGTCAATAAAAAGAACGCCTCCAAAGGGCGTTCTTTTTTGCGTTTTTTTCGGAAACAGTGTAGAATATATCATTCTTCTTTGTCAGAAATATATTCATCAAACAGTGGCAATACCAACGTAACATAACCGTGTGTGTCTCCATTTATAATTCCATATTTTTTCAGTCTGTCACGATATGGATTAAATTGGTTTGTTTCCATCCCAAGTTTATTTCGGATCCCGATGATCCTTCCGTCTTCCGAATCAGCGATCGCACTCAGGACTCGTTTATCTTCAGCTGAAATCTCAGACCAGATCTTATCATAGACATAATCATAAAGATATTGTTTATACTCGGGTATCGCAGCATCTAAGTCATTCTCATGTGCCCATGCATAGTACCCCAAAACCTGAAATGCAAAAGAGTATCCTTTTGTCATACTTGCCATATTATGAGCTGTTTCTTTATCTACACCCAGTACTTTCATGTAATTATCGGTGATAATATTTATACCCAAAGGTTTGATATGTATCTTGGGTGCTCTATGCAAAAAAGTCAATGATTTTTCATTTTCAAGTCGGCTGATATTGTTATAAAGTCCGGTCATAAGAAGATAGGTCGGAAGATCCTTTCGGACAAATATCTGAAAAGCTGCAGCAAACTCTCGCATAGATTTCGAATTGGTAACCTCATCGATTGTGATGAGAAGTTTTTTCTTATCTTTTTTCAGGCTCTCAAGAATCCTGGTTATTGCCACCTCTATATTCGTTATAGGAGCAACTCCATCTACGACCAGACCTATTCCAAAAAAGGATAGATTGATCTTTGCTTTTTGAAAAATACGTGCTAATCTATCCTGACTGCACAATATGGATGCGAGTTGTTCAAGCAAATCTTTTTCCGGGTTTAACTCAACAACGATCCAATCATCATTTCTTTCAAGAGTAGTAGCCACCTCCGTCATAAAGACTGTTTTGCCACTCCCTCGTACACCTGTGATCATATATATTTGCTGTGATGGATCATCATCGTCAAATGTTTCAACGATATCCATCGATTGTCCGGTTCTGGATATAATCTGGCTGGGTTTTTTCCAAAAAACTAAAGTATAAGGATTCTTAGCCATAGTCGCCTCCGTTTACTGTTTCATAGATATTTTACTGTTCTTTACTGTTTTTGTCAAGTCAATTCTTTTTAGATTACTTTATCATGGCAAACTGAACAATTGATATAAAAAGAACGCCCCCAAAAAGGGCGTTCTTTTGCTATATACTATTATTTTCAGAAGTTCCGGCCGTTCCAGCCCCAATCGCTCACCTCGCGATATGTGACATAGACTTTATCACCGGGGATACCGAGCTCTTCATTGAGTATGTTGCACACTTCTCCGCTCATCTTGGAGTAAGCATCCGGTGA
>CAMVOY010000092.1 GCA_947169235.1 uncultured Lachnospiraceae bacterium
AGGTACAAGCTTCCCAATCAGCTTTCCGGTGGTCAGCAGCAGAGGACGTCGATCGGTCGTGCGATCGTGAAGAATCCGGATATACTGCTCTGTGATGAGCCTACGGGAGCGCTTGATTATACTACGTCGAAGGAGATCCTGGCGCTCATCGAAGAGGTCAATCAGAAGTACGGAAATACCGTGATCATGGTTACGCATAACGATGCAATCAAACAGATGGCCGACCGCGTGATCAGGCTTCGTGACGGGAAGATCCGAAAGGATGAGACTAACGAGGTGAAGGTTAAGGCGATGGATCTCGATTGGTAATGAATGCCGGGCGTATGTGTGGCTGTGAATATGGATACAGGTAAAGATATGAGATAGAGAGGTTGGGAAAATGAGAAACCCGCTGATGAAGCGTATTCCGAGAGAGTTGAAGGGGGAACTCGGTAAATATGCCGTTATATTTTTGTTTATGATCCTGACAATCGGTTTTGTTTCAGGATTCTTGGTGAGCTCAAAAAGTATGCTTGAGGCGTATCATGAGAGCTTTGATAAGTACAATGTAGAGTGGGGACACTTCGTTGCAAAGGATCAACCCGGTCAGGGAGCACTCGACGGGATTGAAGAGGATGCAAATGTAGATATAGATGAGCAGTTCTATGTGGAGTTACACGCCGAGACCGGAGAGAAGACCGGCTCGGGTGCGGCTTCGGCAGGTTCGGATCTGAGGATATTCAAGATAAGAGAGAATGTGAATGTTGCTTGTCTTATGGATGGAGAGCTGCCGTCAGCGGAGAATGAAATAGCGATTGACCGAATGTACGCTGACAATAATAAGCTTGAGACAGGGGATATTCTGAAGGTCGGAAGCAGGGAGATGAAGATAACGGGCCTCGTTGCTTTACCTGATTACTCCGCGCTTTTTGCGAACAACAGTGATATGATGTTTGATTCCGTAAAGTTCGGTGTGTCCTTGGTTTCCGAGAAGATGTTTAATCAGTTTGTCGATAAGGATAAGGAAAAGGTTCACTATGTTTACACGTGGAGATATAAGGATAAAAATCCTGCTGATAAGGATGCGGAGATAGATGCTGCTGATGAGTTTATCAAGGTAGCGGTCAGATATCTGACACTAGAGGATCTGCTGCCGCGATATGCAAATCAGGCTATCCAGTTTACAGGCACTGATCTGGGTGGTGATAGCGAGATGATCAAGGTTCTTCTGTATGTTCTTATCGCTGTGATGGCATTCGTTTTTTCAATCACGATTAAACATACAATCACGAGAGAGGCAAATGTCATCGGTACTCTGAGAGCTTCAGGATACACGAGAGGAGAGATTCTCAGGCACTATTTGGCGCTACCTGTCATAGTGACTTTTGTCTCAGCTATCATTGGAAATGTATGCGGATATACGTTCTTTAAGGATATGGCGGCTGATATGTACTATGGTAGTTATTCTCTGCCGACGTTTGTGGTCAGGTGGAATGGCGAAGCATTTCTGCTTACTACGATCATTCCTGTGATAATTATGTTTATTATTAACTTTTTCATGATTCGTAAATCGCTGAAGCTTTCACCGCTTCGTTTTCTACGCAGAGATCTGACGAAGAAAAAGAGGAGTAAGGCTATTCGCTTGCCTAGATGGGATTTTTTCTCACGATTCAGACTGCGCATTATACTTCAAAATATGGGTAATTATATGATGATGTTCGTCGGGATTATCCTTGCAAACATCTTTCTTCTGTTTGGAATGATGATGGGACCGCTTCTTACGCATTACCAGGAAGAAATACTCGATACGATGCCGGCGAAGTATCAGTACATCCTGAAAACGCAGGTTGATACGAAGTTTCCGAAGGCTGAGAAGTTCTGTATGAGCGAGCTTGAGTACTACCCGAATGATGAGAAAGACGGAAAAGAGGAAGGATTCTCGATATATGGTCTTGAGCCTGACTCAAAGTATATACACATCGAGCTTCCTGAAGAGGGAGTGGCAATTGCTGATGGAATTAAGGAAAAATACGGAATCAATGTCGGCGATGAGATCACGCTTCATGATGAGTATGAGAAAAAAGACTACACATTTAAGGTGGCGAGTGTAGTGAGTTATCCGAGCGCTCTCGCTGTGTTCATGCCGAGAAAGGTATATAATGACACGTTAAAGCCGGATATGGGCATTACTGACGTGATCAATGATATGGAGATGCTTTTGCACAGAATCGCAACACCACCGAATTATGAGTATTATAATGGCTACTTCTCGGATCAGGAGTTGACGGACATAGATCAGAAGTACATACAGACTACGATCACAGAGACTGAGTTGACCAGAGTATCCAGACAGCTTGATGTATCGATGGGAGAACTTTTCCAGCTTTGGAATGTTTTCTCGATAGTCTTGTTTATACTACTGATATTCCTTTTGACGAAACTTGTGATAGAGAGAAATACGACATCAATCTCGATGGTGAAGATACTCGGATACCGGGATGGAGAGGTCGGAAAGCTGTACCTGATGGCTACAACGTGGGTAGTTGCGCTCGCTATTGTGCTTTCATTCTTCATTGCGACACCGTTCATCATTATTCTGTATCACATCTTTATGCAGAAGATGAGGGGGTGGCTGACAGTCTGGATCAACTGGGATACCTATGTAAAGATGTTTGCGCTGGGAATAGTGGCATATGGTCTGGTTGCGGTGATCCAGTACATAAAAATACGCCGCATCCCGATGGATGAGGCGCTTAAAAATGTCGAGTAAGACTATTTGAACGAGTTACTGAATGCAGTTATTAAGCAGTTCCGACTCGTTGCAGTTTGAAAAACGATCAGAAAGAGCGGAGAGGATGTCCTGTAAAAGTTTTTCCTTCTTCTCGCGTTCTTTCTTTTCTTTTGCCTTTTTTTCTTTGGCTTTGCGAGCTTTGCGGGCTTCTTTGATCTCTTTGAACATCTTTTTGTCGTACTTTACAAGACCGTAGGCTTTTATGACTCTTGCTACTTTGTTGTAGTATCCGTATGCCGGTACGCAGTAGCCGCCCTTTAAGATGGCACGTATCTGCTTTTTCCAGCTTTTGGTATCTGTTGATCCGTAACGGGTGTAGTAGCTTTTGTTGATGCACTGCATATAAGCGTAGACGCCCTTTTTCAATGATTTGTAAGAGTATCTGCCGCCGCCGAGACCCCAGAGGTTATTCGCTCTGCCGGCGTTCCCTATACCGCTCTCTACGAAGGCCTGAGCTATACATACTGATGGAAGAGAGCCGTAGGTCTCCCAGTTTTTCTCTGTTGATACTGTTTCGTATATCTGATCAACTCTTTTCTGTGTTTCCTTGCTGAACTTCAATTTGGCCTGGGCATCAGGTGCGAAACCGATCATGATGGTTAGTGCCAGTAAAGGCAACAGGCGTAACATTATTTTCTTCATTTTCTTCTCCTTGTTACTCAACCGCCGTTTTGACGGCCTTTCTTTCGTTCATTTAATAATTCTGTAACATATTAACAAATTATTTCCAATTTGTCAACTATTCTTTTCAAAATCTTTATAAAAATGTGAAAGCAACTAAAAAAGCCCCTTCCATACGGAAGAGGCTGTGAGGATCAAAAGGTCTGTTTTACTGCCTTCTTCTATAATTATTCTTGAGAAGATGACGGTGTGACAGGTGCGTGATCTCCTCGATCCATACCTTGGGATAGAACAGGATCAGCATCGGGAACAGCTCCAGACGCCCTGCGAGCATATCAAAGATGAGAACGATCTTGGATACGGGCGAATAGAAATCAAAGTTCTTTGTGGGACCAACGCCGGCGAGACCGGGACCTATGTTATTGAGCGTAGCTGAGACACCGGTGAAATTGGTCTCGAAATCCGGTCCGTCAAAGGATATTATGAAAAATGACACGAGAAACAGCGCGATGTAAGCCAGGAAATATACGGTTGTTCCCCTCACCGCGCTATGCGGCATCGGCTGACGGTCAAACTTGATCTTTTTGATGGTTTTCGGGTGGAGATACATCGTGATCTCCTTACCGACACTCTTTATAAGGATAATGATACGTGAGACTTTGAGTCCGCCTCCGGTACTGCCCGCACATGCTCCGCAGAACATAAGGAACACGAGGATAAACTTGGACAGCTCCGGCCATGTATCAAAATCGACATTCGAAAAGCCTGTGGTCGTGATGATGGAACTTACCTGGAAAGCGGCCTTCTGGATCGCGTCCCAAACATCGGTGCACATACTGAGTATGTTTATGGTGATGATGGTGATGGAAGCAAGGATG
>CAMVOY010000093.1 GCA_947169235.1 uncultured Lachnospiraceae bacterium
TGGTAGTGTCAAGTCTGACACTACGATTTTTTTGTAAAACCAACGGTTTTACGCTATTTATCACATTTTTAAAATAAAAAATGCAATAACCTCCATTTCATGATATAATGTAATCGCTCAAAACCACATTACTAGAAAGGAAGTTATTGCGATGTCCATTATACTATATCTTCTCCAAATAATCAATGATCTTTATCAACAAAATGCATGGCTGATCCAGTACATGTGCAAGTATCTCCCGCTCAAACAATGGGCTTATGATGATTCACATTCTCCCAAGTACCAGAAATTCAAAACAGATGAGCTGCCCAAAATAGTCTATACAAAGCAGGATTGGAACTGGAAGGATCTCAATAAATACTATACTTGGCGATATGGCAAGCCAGTTGAACCTGTCAAACGCCGTGGCACTTGTGTCATTCCGGACACCTGCACCTGCCCACACTGTGACGCCCCTTCCACGTACCTTTATCGTAACAATGGCAAAGGCGGTCAGTTGTTATGCAAGATTTGTGGAAAGTTGCATAATCCTTCACTGAGAGAACGTGCCGCCATGAAACTGCTATGTCCCTTCTGCTCCCACTCTCTAAGTCCCAAAAAGGAACGCAAGGAGTTTATCGTGTACAAATGCACTAATGTTAAATGCCCCCACTATCTTCAGAATCTCAAAAAGGTCGATAAAGAGGATCTTGAAGAGCCACACGGAAAGAATAAATATAAACTCCATTACATCTATCGTGAGTTCACAGCCAACTTTTTCAAGATGGATATACGGTCGCTCCCATCTAACGCATCATCTCTGGATTTTAGGAAGTTTAATTCTCACATCATGGGTCTATGTCTGACCATGCATGTCAATCTCGGACTGTCTCTCCGTAAAACTTCTCAGGCCTTAAAAGACCTCTACGGAATCAGCATCTCCCATCAAATGGTCGCCAACTATGCTCGCACGGCCGCCCTCGTGATTAAACCGTTCGTGGACAACTACCCCTATAAGGTTGGTGAGAGTTTTACTGCCGATGAGACCTACATCAAGGTTCGCGGTGTAAAGGGCTATGTCTGGTTCATCGTAGATGTCGTCAGTCGTGCCATAATTGGATACCGAGTTTCTGACACACGCAGTGTTGGTCCATGCATAATGGCTATGCGTCAAGCGTTTCGTCTGCTAAAAAGAATCCCGGAAGGGTTCCGTTTCATAGCGGACGGATATAGCGCCTATCCTCTTGCAGCACAGCAATTTGAACACGAATATGGAGAGTCACGTAAGTTCAGCATAACACCGGTAATAGGACTCACAAACGATGACGCTGTGTCAAAGGAGTTCCGACCGTATAAACAGATCATAGAGCGACTGAACCGTACCTTCAAGGAGTCGTACCGCGTAAAGTGCGGATACGATAATTACGAAGGAGCCAACTACAATGTCTCACTTTGGGTCGCCTATTATAATTTCATGCGTCCACACTTCTACACCGATAAGCACCCTCCGGTATATCTTGAGGAACTTCAACAAGCAGGCAATATGCCGGCACAATGGCAACTCCTAATCTCATATGGGCAATATACAATCATGAACCTAAAAGTGCAGGATGGCTGTTCTTAGATTCTGAACCAGAGGCACTAAATATAGCCACCCCGAAGGGGTTTACCCTTGACGGCGCAGCAAAGAAATGCTACGATGCTGCATCACGACGGATGATCAAAGGCTGTTCTTTAGTTCTTCACCGTCGGCGAAGCGGACACAGCATTTCTTTGTTGTGCTGTCAAGGGTGGCGGAACTACTCATTACACTGATTATTTGCTTTTCAAAGACCCATTACTAGGGTCATTATTATTGACCCTGGTTTTTCATACCTCACTTGACAGTATCCCTGGATTGTTATTTTTTCTTTACTTTTGCTTTTGGATGCATGGATGATTTGATGATCGTCAGTATCAGGAAGAGAAGTATAAATCCTCCCTGTACGGCGAAGCATATCCACACATCCGAAAGACTGCCCTTCTGATCTCCGCAGAGAAGGTCGTTCGCCCTCTCGTACCAGAATCCGGGAAGTATTTTTGTCACGGTTCTCACGCCCTCGCCGAGCATGTTCTGCGGCATGAAGCCCCCGCACAGAAATGCCATCCCGAGGCCCATCACCTGTGCCACCATACTCATGACGGTAGACGATGGTTTAAATGTCGAAATAAATATCGTAAACATCGCCACAAATAACGCAAATATAAATGAGTTCAACACGGCAAGCCAGCTGTTCTGTCCGGTATACATACCACCATACATCGCGGCGCCTCCGGCTATAAATACCAACCAGACCGCCAGAACCAAAACAGCACTTCCCATAAATACCTGCGTCACATAAGATGACACGGTCGTTCTGGAGCACTCTATACGCTTTCTCTGCTCCTCCCCGTTCATCGTGATAAGTATCGGTCCGAGCATACTCATGATAACTGCAATCATGATGTATAAAAGAAGTCTGAAGAACCATGCAAACTTCGTAGTAAAGTTTTCATCATACATTTCCTCTTCAGGATCCTGTACGACCGATACATCCACTTCCTCGCGATCTGCGGACTTTTTGATGGCAGTGGCGATATCATCACCCATAGCCACGTTCATCCTGGTGTTTCGTATATATTCCTGCAGATAAACATTCATCATAGCAGTCGCATACGAGTCACGCAGATGGAACTCCTCGAAAAGCTCTTTTTCAAGATCTGCTTTGTCGGTAGCCTAACTGCTTTTCATAGCCCTTCGGAATCACCAGGGAATAGTCGATCACTGAGTAGTACATCGCATCCATCAGCTGCTGATTATCCATCTCCGTAGTGGTGATATCATGCTTTTCATCCAGCAAGGCGACAAGCGCTTTACTTGCCTCACTCTGATCCTCATCTCTGACATATAGATTTAAGGATGTATCCTCGAAATCTATTTTTTCCTCACTGGCATTTACCATAGGAAAACATATCGCAAAAAATATAACCGTATACAGGATCCCTATTCCGATCTTGGAGCGGGTTACTTTAAAGAATAAATTAAAGACTTGCATATTTTTTCCTCCTTGTCATAAGAATTCCAAGGACGATAAATACTACTGTGAATCCGCCCATCGTCAACAGTTTCGTAAAGTAACGGCTTAAATCCGCATCCATATTCAGATAGTACATGGCATCCGTGATGACAGCTACAGGATTGAGTGCATTTACGATAGGTATCTGTACCGAAAAGATCACTCGTATGGCATCGATCATCAGTCCGCTCATAAAGCAAAGTGACATGTTGACCGCCATCATAAGACCTGTTTTGGCTCCCTCGCTCAGTCTGCCGATCGCTCCTACGAAAAATCCGAGCGATACTCCCATCACGGCTCCGCAGATACCGGTAAGATAAACCAAGGGCAGCTTGTCACCAAAATCGATCTGAAGTACGAATTTTAAAAATGTGATCGACAGTAGAACGCATGCACTGTGTGTGATATATGTTCCGAATAGCTCAGGAAGAATCATCTTCCATTTAGGCGAACCTCCGCACGATATCCTCATACCTCGTGTGGACAGATTTGCCTGGTTATTGATCGCTATATGCATCGCAGCCAAAGATCCGAATATCGATACCATGGCGATAAGGTTATACATATACATAGCGAGAGGGTCTTTGTTCCCTTCGGTAAGCGGTGTCTCTTTGATGCTTGCTCCATCCATCACATCGCTGATACTGTCGAGTGCCTCGTTTTTACCGCCTTCGCCGTTTGAAGCGTTTGACCATATGCCACTCGCCATCTTTTTCATATTAATGAACATATCCATATAGCTTTTGAGCGTACTCTGTTCGGAGCCGTTCTTTTTGATCTTTACGGATACAACAGTATCCGGGATATATGACTTCATCATCGCATCCATCTGAGTGTTTATATCGTCAGCCGAATACGCGGACAGATCAGCACTTTCAAACATATTCTTAACCTGGGTAAAGTCTTTCTTTTTATCCCAGTCCTGTCCAAAGGCGGATGAGAAAAATCCTTCATCGTATCCGGTTGTCTCTGAGCTTTTGGTTCCCGGTGCCGGATCGATGACGATGACACCGACCACATCTCCGTCACTGAGCATCTTATATGCTTCTTCCTCTGAGCAGAAGGTAGGATCCAGCATCTCACCCACTTTTTCCATGCCGGTTTTTGTCTGACTGCCTGTCTCCGTAGCTGCATCGGCTGTCGCATCTTCTGACGCATC
>CAMVOY010000094.1 GCA_947169235.1 uncultured Lachnospiraceae bacterium
ACTGTTGGAGCAGGCACAGGATTCCTTAGCTGTCGGTGTGGCGGAGCAGGCTGAAGAACGGGAAACGGATGATATGAACATGCGTGAGTTCTTTTCGCAGCCGGCAGAGAACTTCAGAGGAAAGAAAATACGTGATCTTTATCCAATGATCTCTTCTCTTTCAGCAGGACAGCTCGCCGGGCTTCAGTTTTTGACGGTGGCGGATCTGTTGGATGCAGGTTTTAACAACGTTACAAGTCTGAAAAAAAGCTTGGATAATATCGACGATGTTCCGGTTGTATCTGTTTATGAAGGGGTAAACCGTGAGTTGTTTGAGTCCGGAGCTGTAGCACTGACAAACGATACCTTGCGTCAAAATGCAGTTCAGAACATGAATGAAGGAGTTGATATCAGGGTTAAGTTAGCCGCAGGTTGTATGTTTTTGGCTGTTGCCTCAGCGGTTGCCGTGCCTATTGCAGTTTCCAAGGCGGCAGCGTGGCAGCATAGAGTAGAGTCACTATTGGGAAGTGCAGGTGACGAAGGTTCATTGTTTATGGATTCAAGCGAGAGTAGATTAGCCGATAACTTAGCTCAGCGAGCAAAAAAACTTAAAATAGTATCAGGAGTCCTTACCGGTGCAATGGTTATTCTTATCGGAGTTACCGTTTTTTTAACAATCTCAGCATACTATGATGAGTACCATATCGATTTCACACCTATCCCCAAATATATCGTGGATGAGACGGATATCACGACGATCAATGACAAGGGTGAGAAGGAATTTATGCGAAATGATACAGCGTATTATCGGGTGGTCGAGTGTAACAGAAGGACCATGGACAAGGGCAGTTACAAGGAGCATTACGATAAACGTATCGGAGAACTCGGGGATTACGGTGATCTGAACGGTACTGCCGGCAAAGAGTGGCTCGCACTCTACACGGTGAAATATGAAAATGCTGCTCCGATACTGGCAGATTCACTGATGGTCATGACGGGAGCGGATTCCTCTACACCGCCGGATGACTACAAGCTGGCGATCCATATGTTCGGAGAGAAGAATGCATACAATCTCCAAAACAATAAGCTTCTCTACAGGGAACCGGAAGCGGTCCGCATATACTTTAAGCAGGATTATGAGGTAAGAAAACCTGCGGAGGATAGCGGTGATGCGAACGGAAATAAGTCGACCGAGCTCGATGAGACAGGCTCGTTGGCTTCAGACAGATCGGTCATTATGTATCTCGTGATCGGCTTCGCAGCCGGAGCGCTTGTAGCATGGATCATCACTCTTGTCTTCGGCAGAAGAAAAGAAAACGGAACCGTAGAATAAAAGATGTATCTTAATTGCGACGTATGAGTGATATGTTGCGGTAGTATAATTGAAACGGTTTAAATATGGTCACTAAAGGAGAATGCGCTTATGAGAACAAAGCAGAGAATGAATAGAAGAAGAGTCATAGCCTGGACTATGCTGATACTATTTGTCGCTTGGAGTCTCGTGGGCGCAATCTCTGTTTCGGGACCGACTGCTTATGCAGCCGGCGAGGATGAGTCGACAACTGACGCTCCCTCGGTGCCCGGGGACGAGGTCAGCGATCCGATAGAGGAGAACGCGGGACCGACTATAGATGAGACTGAGTCTGACAACGAAGCAGATGATGCAACCTCCTCAGATGAAGAGAGCGAGTCAGATATCGACAGTGAATCAGAAGATGACAGTGAGCCGGAAGAAACGGTAGAGCCTGAGGCTACACCGGATTTGGAAGTTCTGCCGAAAGGCATCATCGATGAGCTGACACTAAAGGCTGCTTTTGAGGAGCGTGGCGATGTTAAGCTTGACGGTGATATCGGCATGGAGGAGGCACTTACCTTCAGTGACGGAGGAAAATACTTCCTGGATTTGAACGGTCATAGCCTGAGTAGAAGTGGAGAGCGTGACAAAAAGACATATAATGAAGGTGGCGAGGTTATCCACATCAGTGGTGGTTCCTCACTTGAGATCATTGATAGTGCGTCAGGATCAGGAATGATCTGCGGAGGTACGGCAAAGGCCGGGGGCGGGATCATGATCGAAGATGGTTCAATCCGTGCGACGGATATCTCGATCCGTGACAATTTTTCACCCAAAGGAGGCGCCATTTATGTAAAACAGGGCTCGATAACCCTTTCCGGAGTCACCCTCGAGCAGAACGGTGTGACCGAAGAGGGAGAGGTATCGAAAGATCCTGAGGATGATTCATTCTTTATTTTCAGTTTATTCACCTGGATATTCGCAGGCAAATCGGAACCTGATGAACAAAGTGCGGGCGGTGCGATCTACGCAGAGGAGGGTGCTTCCGTAAACATCGACGGCTGCAATATCCTTTCCAACAAATCAAGGAACGGCGGCGCGATCTATAACAGAGGAAGCGTAAGTATCACCAATTCACAGATCAAACAAAACTATGCATATAATGACGGCGGAGCGATTCTCAACACGGGCAGGTTTGAGCTGTTCGGCTCTCAGGTAAACGAGAATAACTGCGAGGGCGGCGGTGGCGGATTATTACATAACCATTCAACTCCGCTTGTGATCGATGATTGTGATTTTATGAACAATCATGGTGAAAAAGGAGGAGCTATCTACTGCCTGGGTGGAAACTTAACTCTTACCGATTGCGAGTTCAAGCAAAATGAGGCAAAACAATACGGTGGTGGTATCTGTGCAAATGATAATATCACCGTTTCCCTTAAAAATGTCAAAGCTGAAGAGAATCATACGACAGATATCGCTTCTGCGGGTGGTTTTGGATATTTTAAAGGGAACCTCGAGCTGGAAGATTGTGAGATCATCCATGGATCCGCGTTTTACGGCGGTGCCATCCATATGTCTAACAAAGATAGCGGAGGGAGGATCACGCTGAAGGGCGGAAGGATCTATATCTACGAAAACACGGATCTTAACGGAGCTAACAGAAATATCCATTTTTACAGTTTCAAAAAGATCAAGATACGCGGAAAACTGGAGAAGGGAAGCTTTATCGGTTTGGTGCCCGACGGAGCCGGAGACCTGACCGATGATTATTCCGATTATAACAATGCGTCACCGGAGGAAGTATTCAGTTGTGACCACCCGGACTATACGATCCAAATAGATGAGGACTATGCAGAGGTCAAAGCAAAAAAGCTTTTGAAGGCGACGAACTCCGGATATAAATGCAATGTTTTTATCGATGTTACCAACGATGCGGACCATTGGGATTACTGCTATGTTTATGTCTACGGGAAGCCGAAAAACGGCAGAGGAAAAGAAAAGCTGGTTTGGAGATCTTCAGATATAAAAAAATATGTTGATCACAGCGACGGATACTGGTCAAAAACCGGAATTGATTGTGGAGACTGTTTTCCGTCACATGTAACTGTCGAGACTAAGTTCGGAACACCCGGTGGATTCCCTGATTGGGAAGCAAATGTCGAAGTCAGGGTTAACGGTGTCAACTGTGGAAATACACATATCGTTGTAGATGACTATGGCGTCGTCCACGAATACTCTTATGTGCAGATCTCAGGCTGTGACTATCCGTATCCTGCTAACTTTGAAGCGCAGTATAAGAGAGAGATCGATTCCGAAAATGCAGATGATTGCAAGCTTACTACAAAGGCGGTCGATCAGTACGGAGTTTCCTGGGCACTTTCGGATAAGGATGACTTAACCATAGAAAACTTAAGCTTCCCTGATAATGATAAGATCTCACTTCAGGGAACTGATGACTTCATGATTCAGAGTGATCTCGGACGAAACCACCAGAGTACCTATGCTCTGAAATACAAGACAGGAAGTAATGTAAACCCGGTATGTACACAGAGAGTGACAGTGCGGTTTGTATTCCCTCTGAAACTAAAGATCATGGTGGATGATCAGGTGGTCACAACAGAAAAAGGCTATCAGTCAGACTGCATAGATATCGACACACCGGATGTCAAGGTGGGATACTACCTGTCGAAGTTCAAAAAATCAGGAAGCTCGGGAACTATTGAGTTCGACGAAGTGACCGGCAAATACAAATATTATTTCGGAGTGGAAAACGATACATTAACAGCCGTTTTGAAACCTATCACTTATACTGTAGCATTTGATAAAAACGGTG
>CAMVOY010000095.1 GCA_947169235.1 uncultured Lachnospiraceae bacterium
AACGCGCTCCGGTTCTGCCGACGGCAGGTCTATCTTGTTTATGACAGGCATGATCTCAAGGTCATGATCTATAGCCATATAACAGTTGGCGAGAGTCTGAGCCTCGATACCCTGCGCCGCATCAACGATCAGGATCGCTCCCTCACAGGCAGCCAGAGAACGTGATACCTCATAGTTGAAATCCACATGTCCCGGGGTGTCAATCAGGTTAAACAGGTATTCCTGCCCGTCCTGAGCGGTATATGCAAGACGCACGGCTTGCGATTTGATCGTGATCCCACGCTCTCTCTCAAGCTCCATATTGTCAAGGACCTGTGCCTGCATCTCACGACTGGTGAGAAGGCCCGTCTTTTCGATGATCCGATCGGCAAGGGTCGATTTTCCGTGATCTATATGAGCTATAATACAAAAATTCCTTATATGTGACTGGTCTACAATTGCCATTTTTAGCGTTTACTCCTCTCTTTGCCTTTTTTTTGGCATAAATAAAGTATATCATAAAAAAAGTCAATTGTGAAGATAGGAGGCGTATGTTTTGAAAAATAAATTATCAGCCATCATACTGGTTGCAGCTTTGATGTTAGGCATCTGCACTCCTGCGCCCGCCTCAAAAGCTGCGAGCATGTCTGTTGGTTCACTTACTCTCAGAATAGGTTGTACATATTCTCTCAGGACTACCGGACTTTACGGACATGTTACCTGGAAGTCATCTGACACATCGGTCGCTACCATTACCAAAGCCGGCATCATATCCGCAAAAGGCCCCGGGAAAACAACCATCTCTGCCACATCAGGCGAAAAGAGTGTTTCCTGCAAAGTAAATGTAAAAAGCATCTCAAAGAAAAAGGGAAGCAAGTACAACCCTAAAACACTTCCAAAAAACAAGAAAAAAGGCATCAATTTTAACTTCTACATGGAAGAAAAAAAGGTCGGCAAATTCAATATCCAGATCGAACGTTTCGCATACGGTGACGAATCTGCCCGCATGGCGCTTAATAACTCATCCAATCCAAAACCCGGCGCGAGAGAACAGTATCTCTTCTTTTCGGTAAGACTGAAGTATCTGTCCGGAACTCAGACAATAAAAATGTCAAACGTGTTCAATTACCACAAGAACATATTCGGTGCGTACGGAGCCAAGCAGCTGAAGCCTATCGATTACGGCTACGCATTCGGTATCAACGAGAACATGAGCACAGTGGATATCTCACCCGGAAACACCAGAACAGCAGATGTCGCGATCCTTGTCGAAAAGGGCTTTACCCCGGTTACATTCAGACTCCAGACGGGACCGAAGTCATACACATGGATCAAGCTGTAAATACTAAAAATACAGAAGCTGCCACTTCAAACAGTGACAGCTTCTTTTGTTATTATTTCTGTGTCTGTTTTGAGATAACAACAGGCTTTCCATTCGTTTTGTAAATGGAAAGGTTTGGTACATATCCTCTCACGCTGGAGAGCGGATAAACTATCGTATCTCTGCCGACCATCGAACCGGGATTCAGCACTGAGTTACAGCCGATCTCGGTGTAATCACCGATAACCGCTCCGAACTTCTTCATCCCGGTACGCATACGCTCTTTTCCATAGTGAATCTCGATAAGCGTCTTGTCTGATTTCACATTTGATGTGATGGATCCCGCACCCATATGACTCATGAATCCAAGTATGGAATCACCTACATAATTGTAATGCGGAACCTGAACGCCATCAAAAAGGATTGCGTTTTTGATCTCCGTTGAATTACCTACAACTGTCTTCTTCCCGATGATCGCACTTCCTCGGATAAATGCACCATGGCGGATCTCAGCCTCCTCATCGATAATACACGGTCCCATGATGCAGGCTGTATCTGCTACTATCGCATTTTTAGCGATCCAGATATCATCTCCGCGTTTTTCAAACTTGGAGTTCATAAGGTGCTGATTTCCATGCTCGATGATGAAGTCGTGAATAAACGGTAATGCCTCAAACGGATAACGTTTATCCGCAAAAAGATTCGCTGCGATAGTATGTCTCAGATCGAGCATCTGAGTAGTCTCCAACGCACGTATCCTAAATAATTTTTTGTCTGAAGCCATAGTACCCTCCTTTTCTATTTCTTGCCTTTTTTGTTTTTATAAAACACCGCTACCTGGTTATAGTAGTTTTGCAGTTTTGCGGTATTGTTCCCCTGTTTTGCATCCTGAACCATTGATCTTATATAGTCATTCAGTTTCTCCATATAAGTATCCGCCTGAATGGTTCCGTCTGCCACCTGAGTAAGTCCCATCTCCCAGCCTGCCGTCATACGCGGAGACAGCATCGCAGGCATGGAATAAAAAACCACTCCGTAAACCAGCTCACCTTTTAATGCCGGTGTGATTATCTGCGTCTTTTTATTCAGATTCAGATATCCGATATTAAACAGCTTTTTTAATATCTCCGCTCGTGTGGCAGATGTTCCTATGCCGCTTCCTTTGATCTGCGCACGGAGCTCCTCGTCCTCGATAAGCTGTCCTGCGTTCTCCATCGCAAGTATCATGGAACCTGAATTATAACGCTTCGGAGGTGAGGTCTCTCCCTCTTTTATCTCGCATCCGCCAAGGCTTACTACGGTTCCTTTTTTTATCTGATCGATAACCTCACGAAGATCAGCGTTATCAGCTTCCTCATCTTCTTCTCCTGATGAGTTATCATCATTTTCAATGCTATTGGCGTCCTCCGGCGAAGTATTATTATCGCCGTTTTTGTCATCCTTCTTTTTAGTAAAGCTGAACTGATTTACCGGCAAAAACCCATCCTCGACCAATACCTTTGCGCCTGTAAACAGCCTCTCCGTGTGTCCGCCTCTCTCGCAGGCTATGCACACACTGAGTTTTTGATAAACTGCGGGTGGATAGAATATCGATAAAAATCTCCTGACTATCACCTCATACATTTTCTGATGAAGCTCGCTTAAGCTGTTCAGTGCTCCAACGTTAGCCCCTGTGGGAATAATGGCGTAATGGTCCGTAATCTTTTTATCGTTTACATAACGGGTCTTCTCGAGTCCCTTGTACGTCTGATTCTCTGCTATATATGTCAGGTACGGCGCAGCAAGCTCGTAGCTTCGCAGGCCGTTTAAGTTCTTGCTTATCTCCTTCGCAACCGCTGTTGAGAGCACTCTCGCATCGGTACGCGGATATGTCACCAGCTTTTTTTCATACAGATCCTGGACGACCTGAAGTGTCTCATCAGGACTGATCTTAAAAAGCTTTGATGACAGGTTCTGTATCTCCGCAAGGTTAAAAAGCAGCGGAGGATTTTTCTTTTCCTGCTTTTTTGATACCGAGTCAATGACTCCGATAGGACCGGTGATCTCCGTGCTTTCTTCGTTTGATCCTTCTCCATCATCGGTCATCAGTGTATCAATAAGAGCTTTGGCATTTGATTCTTCTCTGAAACCGTTTTCTTTATAAAGGATCCTTGACAGAGAAAAATCAGGCTGCGGCTCTTTCTTTTTTTCTTTCTTTTTATCGTCCTCAGATGCTCCATCGGCATCCTCGGGATCGGATTGCTCTACGTAGATCTCAGGCTCATAATATCTCGAGCCCTCACGGACACGCCACTCACCAAAAAAAGCCTTCCCATCGAGCGAAAAGCTCCCCAGTACGCGATAAAACGGCGTTTTTACAAATCGTCTGATCTCCCATTCCCTGACGACAACCATGCCCAGAACGCATGTCATAACTCGTCCCACAGCTATGGGGGTCCATTTTTTATCGGTCAATCTGTCATTGATCCACTTGCCGTAGCGTATCGATAAAATACGTGAAAAATTGATCCCCATAAGGTAATCTTCTTTTGCACGCAAATACGCGGAATCGCTGAGCGCATCATACGCATCCAGAGGCTTGGCCTCATTCACTCCTCTTCGGATCTCCTCCTCTGTCTGAGAATCGATCCAGACGCGGAGCTTTTTTTTCGTATCGGGCACGTGCGCCTGAGCATCCACAAGTCTGTATATATACTCTCCCTCACGTCCCGAGTCGGTGC
>CAMVOY010000096.1 GCA_947169235.1 uncultured Lachnospiraceae bacterium
ACATGCACAGCCTCATGCCTTATGCGCTCCAGTAGTTTATTTTCATAGCAGACTTCACTTCATCGAGCGTCTGCGCGGCGATCTCGCGGGCTTTTACGCTGCCATCCCTGAGGATCTCCATCACGGCAGGGACGTCCTTTTCGAGCTCTTTTCTCCGGGCCTGGATAGGTGAAAGCTCTTCCATCAGTACCTCGTAGAGGAATTTCTTTACCTTTACGTCACCGAGACCGCCGCGGGTGTAGTGATCCTTCATCTCCTGAAGGTTTTGGTACTCGGGGAGATGCTCTGCGAACATATCATCTTTGCAGAATGCATCAAGGTACGTAAACACGGTATTTCCTTCGAGTGATCCCGGATCCTCGACACGGATGTGGTTCGGATCGGTGAACATGCTCATGACTTTTTTTCTGATCTCTTCGGGCTCATCGGCGAGATAGATGGCATTTCCGAGGGATTTGCTCATTTTTGCCTTGCCGTCTACGCCGGGAAGCCTCGAACAGACTTCGTTTTCGGGGAGCAGTGCCTTTGGCTCTACCAAAACTTCGTCGTAAGTTGAATTAAAGCTTCTCACGATCTCTCTGGCCTGCTCGATCATCGGCAGCTGATCCTCTCCGACAGGCACTGTGGTCGCCTTAAATGCGGTGATATCAGCGGCCTGACTGATCGGATATGTGAAAAAGCCAACCGGAATACTCGTGTTAAAGCCTCTCATCTGAATCTCAGCCTTGACCGTAGGGTTTCTCTGAAGACGGGATACCGTCACCAGGTTCGAGTAATAGAAGGTCAGCTCTGTCAGCTCCGATATGTAGGACTGTACGAGGATGTTCGACTTTTCCGGATCTATCCCGCATGAAAGATAGTCAAGAGCAACCTCGGATATATTCATCTTTACCTTCTCAGGGTTATCCGCGTTGTCGGTCAGAGCCTGTGCATCCGCGATCATAATGTGGATCTCATCGTATTCTCCGGAGTTCTGGAGCTCGACCCTGCGGCGCAGAGAACCTACATAATGCCCGACGTGAAGCCGTCCTGTGGGGCGGTCGCCGGTCAGTATAATCTTCTTCATTTCTTCATTCCTCCTAAAAATCAATCACAGACTCTATTATATAGCGCGACGAAGGATTTTTCAAGAACGTTTTTTTGCGAAAAATACAAATTTAAGGTTGTTTTTTTTCGCAAAATCGGGTATTATATATCATATGAAAGTCTGTGATGATGTTTTTTTTATGAGAGAAGCCGTGAAGTTGGCTGAAAAAGCCTACAGAAAGGACGAGACTCCTATTGGTTGCGTGATCGTACATGATGGAAAAATCATAGGTCGGGGGCGCAATAAAAGAAATCGTGAAAAAAGGGCTCTTGCCCACGCGGAGATATTCGCGATAGAACAGGCTTCGAAGCGTATTGGTGATTGGAGACTGGAGGACTGCACGTTGTATGTGACGTTGGAGCCGTGCCCCATGTGTGCGGGCGCGATCGTGCAGGCCAGGATACCCAGGGTGGTGATCGGAGCCCGCAATCCTAAAGCAGGTTGTGCGGGGTCGGTGCTGGACCTTTTTAGCGTAGAGGGGTTCAACCATCGTGTGGAACTCACGGAGGGAGTTCTCACGGAAGAGTGCCAGACGCTGATGAGCTCGTTTTTTAAGGAGCTTCGTAAAAAGCGTTAATATGACCGCTGGATCGGTCAGGAGAGGGGATTGTCGGATGGATCCGACTTTTACAGTCTATGTTTGAAAGATTTCATTTCGAAAAAAGAGAAGACAGACCGGGAGATGAGCGCCTGAACGCAGGCCTTGTCTATGGTTGGCTCGTCATCGTTTTGGTACTGATGACTGCCTACGGTATTGAGGTTTGGAGAGGGTTACGTACGGAGACTTATTATATCACCTTCTCACTGATAACAATCCTTCCGGCTGTACTTGTATTCGTGCTCTATCATTGGAGACCGGCGTGGTTCTACCTTCGCTATCTGGTGTTGATAGGTTACCTGATCATGTACACTTTTGTTATGATCACGGGTGTGACGCCGCTCACATTCTCATATATTCTTCCGCTGTTATCGTTGATGGTGCTTTACCATGATATCGGCCTGATCGTTCTGACGGGCGTGACGGCGTTATTGGTAAACGCCATGCAGATATATATCCGCGTCTCGAACAACCAGATAAGTAAAGACGGATGGGCGGCAGTTGAGATCCAGATAGCATGTATCACGCTTTGCTTTGTGGCTTCAGCCGTCGGTGCAAAGATTTACGGAATGATAGATAAAAGAAATTCAAAATTCCGTGAAGATATGCAGCAGATGACCATCGCGACCATCCGGACCATAGCAAACACGATAGATGCGAAGGATGAGTATACGCAGGGTCACTCAAGACGAGTATCGGATTACTCGGGCAGCATAGCAAAGGAGCTCGGATATTCTGAGAGTGAGATCGCGGACATCAAGTTTATCGCGTTGCTTCACGACATCGGAAAGATCGGTGTTCCGGATTCTGTTCTTAACAAGCCCGGAAAGCTTACTGATGACGAGTATCAGCTGATGAAGAATCATACGGTGATCGGTGCGGATATCCTTAAGGATATCGGTATGATCCCTGAGATAGATGTCGGTGCAAAGCATCACCATGAGCGTTATGACGGCAAGGGTTATCCTGATGGACTCGAGGGCGATGAGATCCCCAAGATCGCACGTATCATCGCGGTAGCGGATGCATACGATGCGATGACCAGTACCCGTGTCTACAGAAACAGACTCGATCCCGATATCGTCATGGAGGAGATCGAGAAGGGAATCGGAACGCAGTTCGATCCCGAGGCCGGAACTGCCATGCTCAACCTCCTCAAACAGGGGCGACTCATCCAGGAGGAGCATTACGAGGAGCCAAAGGAGGTTCGCGAGGCTACAGAGCTCCTCTCCCGCGTCATGGAAAAGCAGGAAGAGCAGCTTGCAAACAACTACATGCACGACGAGCTGACCGGGGCATACAACAGGAATTACGGACTGAAGCTGTTGCAGGAGACCACGCGTCAGGGACAGGGAACCCTGTTCATCTTCGATATAGACCAGTTCCATCTGGTAAACGAAACAGAGGGTTACATGGTCGGCGATATTTATCTGCAGACCGTGGCAAAGCTTATCGCTTCCTTCAGAGAGAAGGGTATTGTAGCCAGATTCGGTGCGGATGAGTTTGTGGCTGTGTTCCCGAGAGTGCTCACACCTGAGCATGCTACCCGTATGGCGGAGAAGTTCCGTGAGAAACTGAATGCCAGGAAAAATGAACAGGTGTCTCTGGGCAAGCTGAATGTGTCGATCGGTATCGCGATGATCGATCACGAGAAGGAAGAGTTCAACGTAGTTTATGAGCGCGCGGATAAGGCGCTTTATGTAGCGAAGCATCAGAGTGAGGATGGATATTATATCCATTGGCGCGGTCAGGAGGAGATCGAGCGTCAGGAGAAGGCAAGTGCCGATCTCCGTGCTTTGGTAGCTGTCCTCAAGAATCGCAAGAGAGACAAGGGAGGCCTTGAGGTCGACCTTCCGGCATTCACGACAATGCTCAATTATATCACGGATGTTGCTGAAAGAAACCATCAGCACGTCAGACTTCTCCTGTTTACACTTATGAGTGAGCAGGAGCATAGAGTAACCGTCGATGAGACAGAACGCGTGATGACCATACTTGAGCGTGCGATACTCAAATCCATCCGTAGTGTGGATGCGACCACGAAGTACAGCGCAACTCAGCGTATCGTTCTTTTGCTCAACATGGATGAGGAGCAGGTCCACGTCGTAACGGATCGTATCATGATGGAGTTCTACAAGATGTATGACAAAAAGCAGATTGCCATCCATTATGACTCTGCCGATCTGAGCAACGGTGCGAAAGACTGATAATTGTTAATATTTCCGTGCAGCCGGGGAGTTAGCGGTGCCCTGTACCTGCAATCCGCTCTAGCAG
>CAMVOY010000097.1 GCA_947169235.1 uncultured Lachnospiraceae bacterium
TTGCCGGCGGTGTTGCTGTTATCCGCGTAGGTGCAGCTACAGAGACAGAGATGAAGGAAGCTAAGCTTCGTATGGAGGATGCTCTCGCAGCTACTCGTGCTGCAGTTGAAGAGGGAATCATCGCAGGTGGTGGTTCAGCTTACGTTCACGCTATCGGTGATGTTGAGAAGGCAGTTGCCAAGCTTGAAGGCGACGAGAAGACAGGTGCTAACATCATTCTTACCGCACTTGAGGCTCCGCTTCGTCGTATCGTTGAAAACGCAGGTCTCGAGGGTTCCGTTATCGTGGATCGCGTACGCAGCGAGAAGAAGGGTGTTGGCTTTGATGCTCTTTCAGAGAAGTATGTAAATATGGTTCAGTCAGGAATCCTTGATCCGGCCAAGGTTACAAGGAGTGCACTGCAGAACGCAACAAGCGTTGCTTCTACTCTGCTTACTACTGAGTCCGTAGTTGCAAATATCAAAGAGGAAACCCCGGCAATGCCTGCAGGAGCAGGAATGGGAATGGGTATGTAAATGGAACAGGCGTATTCTGAATGGAGCGTTAAACGCAGAAAGACAGCGGCAACGCTCGTGCTCAAGATCCTTATGGTCGTAGTGGTTGTGGCGCTCATACTTATGACGCTCGTCATGACCTGGTTTGCTGTGCTCGGCGTGCTCGGTGCAGGATTCCTTATTTGGTACTGGCCACGCTTCGACGTGATGACTGAGTATATCTACTGCGACGGACAGTTGGATTTTGATCAGATTTACGGTGGCGAAAAACGCAAGAACGCGCTTCGTATCGAGATTGAGGATGCCGATGTGATCGCGCCGATGGATTCAAGCCGTATGGATGGCTACAGGCATCTTTCCGTGAAGGATTTTTCTTCGAGGGAGCCTGATGCCAAGCTCTACGGTATAGCGACCAAGCTGCCCGGTGGATCTGATACGAAATATGTGATCGTTTTTGAGCCGAATGAGAAAATGCTTGATATGATGCGGGCAAAATGTCCGCGGACAGTCGAAAAATAATACTATGACAGGTGCTGTTTTGCAGCACCTGTTTTGGTTCGTAGGCGCTATGTTGCAATGGTTTCTGCTCGGAGGTACGTTCGCACCATTCTGAAACGTAGCAGTGCATGACACCAAAATACGGTGTCTACGCACTGACGTTTCAGACAGCCTCCTCGCAGAAAACCATTCAACATACGCGCCGGGAACTAAAATGGAAAGCGGGAAATATGAAGTAAAGGTTTTTAGACAGTTGGAAAGGATAAAGAGAGGATAAAGAGAGAAAAATAAGCCTTGACTTTTGCTCTGAAATTTGATAGCATAGTTAAAATTCTATTTTTTGAAAAAAGCGTAGCAAGGTCAGGCGACCGGAAAGGACGGTAGGAGATGGCGACAATTATTGGAGAAGGCATCACATTTGACGACGTACTATTGGTTCCGGGGTACTCAGAGGTGATACCGAACGAGGTTTCGCTGAAGACACATTTGACAAAGGAGATCGAGCTGAACATTCCGATGATGAGTGCGGGAATGGATACGGTTACGGAGTATCGCATGGCGATCGCGATGGCCCGTCAGGGTGGTATCGGTATCATTCACAAGAATATGTCGATCGAAGCTCAGGCTGATGAAGTTGATAAGGTGAAGAGATCTGAGAACGGGGTTATTTCTGATCCATTTTTTCTGCATCCCGAGCATACTCTCCGCGATGCAAATGATCTTATGGCAAAGTTCCATATTTCCGGTGTTCCGATCACGGAGCAGGGCACCAAAAAGCTCGTTGGTATCATAACCAACCGTGATCTGAAGTTCGAGACGGATTATGATAAAAAGATAAGTGAGAGCATGACAAGCGAGGGGCTTATCACTGCGCCGAAAGGGATCACTCTCAACGAGGCAAAGCAGATCCTTGCCAAGGCCAGAAAAGAGAAGCTTCCGATCGTTGACGAGCAGGGTAATCTCTCAGGACTTATCACGATCAAAGATATAGAGAAGCAGATTCAGTATCCTAATTCAGCCAAGGATGCTCAGGGAAGACTTCTCTGTGGCGCCGGAGTTGGAGTTACGGCAAATATTCTTGATCGCGTAGACGCGCTGGTGAAGGCAAAGGTCGATGTTATTGTTATCGATTCGGCTCACGGTCATTCGGCAAACGTTATTCGTTGTGTGAAGATGGTCAGAGAAAAATACCCCGACCTTCAGATCATCGCGGGAAATGTTGCGACCGCTGAAGCTACAGAGGAGCTTATCAAGGTAGGCGTAAATGCGGTTAAGGTTGGTATAGGACCGGGATCCATATGTACAACACGAGTTGTCGCAGGTATCGGTGTTCCACAGATCACGGCGATCATGAACTGTTATGAGGCGGCAAAGAAGTACGATATCCCGATCATTGCTGACGGTGGAATCAAGCTCTCCGGTGATATGACAAAGGCTTTGGCTGCCGGAGCGAATGTATGTATGATGGGAAGCCTGTTTGCAGGTTGTGATGAGAGCCCGGGAAGCTATGAGCTTTTCCAGGGAAGAAAATACAAGGTTTATCGCGGTATGGGTTCTATCGCCGCTATGGAGAGCGGAAGCAAGGACAGATACTTCCAGGAAGATGCAAAGAAGCTTGTACCTGAGGGTGTCGAGGGCCGTGTGGCATACAAAGGACCTGTTGAGGATACCGTATTCCAGATGGTAGGTGGTATCCGTTCCGGTATGGGATATTGCGGAGCTAAGGACATTGAGACTTTGAAGAATACAGCTCGTTTTGTTAAGATTTCCGCGGCTTCACTAAAGGAAAGTCATCCGCACGATATCCATATTACGAAAGAGGCACCGAACTACAGTGTTGAATAAGGATTTTTGGAAGAAGGTCAATAAAAGCACAGTGATCCGCTGCATCATCATTCTCGGTGGTGCGGCGGTTTTTATCCTTGTTCTCGTTTTGGTTTTACATTTGTTTGGAGCGATACCTGACGCGAAAAACGGTGAGCAGGCCGAGGTGAAGAAAGA
This sequence comes from uncultured Lachnospiraceae bacterium, assembly GCA_947169235.1. Lineage (GTDB taxonomy): Bacteria > Bacillota > Clostridia > Lachnospirales > Lachnospiraceae > Eubacterium_F. The sequence continues at coordinate 2,994 of CAMVOY010000097.1, forward strand.
GGACCAGCATGGGGCGGAAAAGCTCCTTCCGAAATTGAACTTCACGGTGGATCTTTTGACACCGAATAAGTATTCCCGTCCGCAGCTTGCGCTGAAGGAAGTTAACGGGGTGGTGGTCCACTATACCGCTAATCCGGGTGCTGATGCCAAGGATAACAGGGATTATTTTAATAATCTGCCGAATTTAAACAAGGATCGCGAGACACCGAGATATGCGAGCGCTCACTTTGTCATCGGCCTGGAGGGAAATATTGTGCAGTGTATTCCGCTGTCTGAGATGGCGTATGCGTCGAATGACAGAAACTCGGATACGATAGCGATCGAGTGTTGCCATCCGAAGAAGGACGGGAAGTTTACAAACGCGACTTATGAGGCATTGATCGAACTTTTGACGTATGCATGCATCAGGTTCGAGTTGGATCCTCAGACGCAGATTATCAGGCATTATGATGTTACCGGTAAGATGTGTCCGAAGTACTATGTTAAGCATGAGGATAAGTGGGAAAAACTGAAACAGGACGTTGAGGAGAGAGTCGAAAAGACTAAGAAGGCATTGGAGGGTAAATAAGGTGAAAAAGCAGGATTATTTGAGTTGGGATCAGTATTTCATGGGGATAGCGAAACTGTCGGCGATGAGGAGCAAGGACCCTCACACGTCAGTGGGTGCGTGCATAGTGGGAGATGATAACAAGATCCTTTCGATGGGATATAACGGCATGCCGAGAGGATGTTCGGATGAGGAGTTCCCTTGGGGCAGAGAGGGCGATGATCCGCTTGATACCAAGTACATCTATGTATGTCATGCCGAGCTTACGTCCATCCTGACC
>CAMVOY010000098.1 GCA_947169235.1 uncultured Lachnospiraceae bacterium
ATGTTCTTTTTCGGTCACGGGACTGCCTGATACGGTCTTGGGCACACCCACGCTCTCTATCACCGGTGCATCCGGATCAAGCTGCTCGGGCGGACTTACCGGCTCCACCTCCAACTGCTCTATGATAGTGCGTCCTGTCTCGGACAGCATCTCGTCAAGTGTCGGTTCTTTGGGCTCATCGTTCAACTCGGCGCCACCGGCCTGTTCCACTATTCGACTGACCTCGGAGCCCACGTGCTCGGATATCGCATTTTCAATATCCGATTCCGCCTCCATGCGGGCAGCCAGATTCTCCTCGATGATACCGCCAACCTTTTTCTCCTCGTGATCGATCCCCGGCTCCTCATCAGGAAGGATGCGCGCTCCTCCGAACCAAAGGTGAAGATCCGCCATTTCCTGTTTGTAATCGTCTATGCGGCCGGCTGCCTTGTAGAGTTCTGCAAGCTTTTTGCCCCAAATTTCCATATATTCTTCGGACTTGAATTCCTCTAAAAGCTTTATCTTTTCATCGGCCCCGGCATCCATCGCATCGGCCATGGCGTATCTCAATTCAAAATCATCCGCCACGGCGCCGTCCATTTTTTCGAACTCCTTAAGATAGACCTTCGCATCCCCATATTCACCTATGCGGATAAGAACGTTGATGAACTCTTTTAAGTTGTGACGTACATTGGTTGTGTTGATCAGGTGAAGATATGTCTCCTTCATCTCGTCAAAATGATTTGTCTTTTCCTGCGCCAAAGCTACGTTTCTCAAATCCTGGACGGAATCTATGCCATCGAGAGGAAGACTCTCGGACAGGCGATAAGCCTCTTCGTAGCTGTGCTCTTCGACCAGCTCATTAAGAGTCTCTAAACATCTTTCGATCTCACGTCGTTTCATGTCAATTCATCCTCCAAGGCGAACAATCTATGCTTCCAAAAGGAACTTCCTCGTTTTTTCTATCTCAGGTGGTATGTCACACCCGTTTTTGGTAAACTTATGCATAACGTTGGTGATATTTTTCTCGAGCTTTTTCTGCTCCATGGTGTGCCTCTTTGCGGCATCCGCATACGATGTCTGCGATATCAGACCCGCTGCGATCTCCTGAGCGATCGGACAGTACGTAAACAGGATATCACGGCTGACCTTATTCAGCCTCATCGCACCGACCGCCTCCTTGGTGATCCAGTCCGTATAATCCTTGGTGAATACGTCTCTGTGACGGTTGCCTGCCTGAGTGAGCTGAGCCTTGACTTTTTCCTTCTTCTCAGGAGACAGATCCGAGTTCTTTTTGTAAAACTGCAGGTAGTCCGTGTACTCACTCGTAAGTGACGGGTACCTGAAATTGTTCCAGTTCGCACCCATATCGGTACGGCATTTCTCCCAGCGGAAATGTGCCATCATCTTGAGTATCATGCCGTCTATGCTGTTTTCGGAAAGGATAGGCATGAGCACTCTGGCGTGCGTGACCTTTTTCTTTCCTTCGATATCCTGCCACATCTGACATCCTCCTCCGCATACCGGGAAAAGGATGAAATCAGGTGTATATCTGTCAATATTTGAAAAGTTGTTTAACTCTATCTCTTCGTAATACGATCTGATCTCCCTGTAGAAAATGGAGTAGTCGATCTTTTCAACCTTTCTGACAGCCGCATTTATCGCAGCACCGGTAACCGCTGCCGAGGATAATGTCGTCAATATACCCTCCGAACACAGCACCGGAACAAAGGTCGAGATGTTTCCGTTTATCAGACGGTCGGCGTACTTGAAAAGGTTCTCAACCTCAAAGTGCATCTTTGCCTCTCCGTCTGCCATGGCAGCCTCCGCCGCCTGTTTATTTTTCGCAAAATCCTTTCTTACATGTTCCTCGTAGTCCTCGTCAAACTCATCCTTGGACGGGAGCTTTCTGCCTTCATATATCTCCTTGAGCCACTCGGCCATCGTATAGACGTGGCAATCCAGATCACCCGATCCCACATCCGGCAGAGAAAGCAGTGTCCTTAAATCCTCCTCGGTCAAAAGCTCCTCGCTCACATATCCATAGTTCAAAAAGAGCTTTACTGCCAAAGGCGGTTTCGGGTCAACGAAGCTTTTCTTGGCTGCCGCCTCATATACGGTGAAGAACGGCTCCGTAACCTTTTTCCTGATAGCCATGGTTTCCTTGGTCCTTCCGAACTTATCCGTGAGACGCATAAACGCATCAAGCGCATCCGAAAAGCCTTTTGACACCTCGGGATCCACTCCGCTGTAATCCATGATCTGCTGAAAGGACCCATTTAACGAACTCAGATCCTGTTCATCTATCTCTACCTCTGCGTTTATATCGTCTGAGAGCAGAGCCATATACATAGCCTGCATATGAGTACGATTCAGCTTCGGGTCAGTACCTATGGTATTTATGAGTACATTCTCTGTCTCATCGATCTTTGATATAAGCTCATCAACAAGTCCCGAGATACGGTCGTTCACCTGACCGGATTTCTTCAGATCAAGAGCTGTCTTTGTGACATATGAGAACAGATTCTTTTCATCCATGATGAGAGAACGGAAGAACTTAAACACCCACTCTCCGTAAATGCGGCACCCGTCGATAAGCGGCGCAAACAGCTCACACTGCTCCATATAATGCCTGAATGCGATGAGTGATTTTGATCCCAAAAACGCTCTCTGTGCCTCTACTTCCACGCTTGCCGCCTCGAGGTAATAGTTGACTCCCGAGGGGAGTTTCGGATCCTCTACGGCCTCCTCCGAGAGTCGCGCCAGTGACGGGATCTCCTGCGGAACCAATCCCGAGTCCACGGCCTCTTTCATATAGGTCGCATAGCTCTTTACGAGGAAATCCTTCATCTCGTGCGTCGTCTGCTGAAGCTTGTGGAAGGATTTATACATATCCCTTATCAAAAAGTTTTGTGACGTGACAAGAAGGCCCCTATACTGAGCCTTCCCTTCTATCAGCTTTTTTACACGTGAGACGTCATTAACCGGAAGCGGATATACCGTCACACCCTCGCCTGCTATATAAGTAAAGCTGTGCTCACCGCGGAGCACATCACAAATTCCCAAAAAATTACCGCTGCCAAGCGTAACCAAAATACCCGATGAGCGTACCGATACCCTTCCCTTGAGAACAAGGGCAACGCATGTAAGCTCATCACCCTTCTCAAAGATAACAGTACCCTTTGCGACCGGGGTGGTTTCGTTGATAGTTAATTCAGCGGACATTAGTTCTCCTCGCGTATGAATATCTGTTCGCGTATCGACGCTCTATGCACAGAACTACAGATGGACTTCCGGAAGCATGCTTCCGGCTTCCATCTGCAGTTCCGCGCATACGCGAACAGTAGTCTGTATATCAAATCCGTGCGCCTCACTTCGAATCTGATCCACCGGACGTTACCACAGCAGTTAACTCGGTCCAGGTGACCCCGCGACACACAAGGAGCATCGCTTAGTGCTGCTTCCGTCAGGACCTGACACGGTTCACGAGTCCCTGTTGCACAGGACCCGAACGTCAACGCCACTTTCCGTGGGCAGCTCCTAAAGATCAAACCCTCCATGAGACAACACCCCTGCTAGAGCGGATTGCAGGTACAGGGCACCGCTAACTCCCCGGCTGCACGGAAA
>CAMVOY010000099.1 GCA_947169235.1 uncultured Lachnospiraceae bacterium
CTCATTTCTTCCTTGGCTTTTCTACTGCCTCCGCCCTGAAGAAGATAAATATGGTGTAATCCCTCATTTTTTAGTCCGCCAAATCATTACTTTTCATGTCAAATTCAGATATCCTCAAGTATTGAATAATCTTACGCTTTCTCCGTCGTTTTCTTTGGCGTCATAAACGATTTATGGTATCATTTTGTTCCTATATACGAGAAAAGACAGGAACCACGCCCTCGAAAAGCCGTTCCTGTCTCTACCCAATACACGAAAGGACTGTGCCCTCGTGCAAGACAGGATTTATGATAACCATCCCTATTGAAGATTGCAACTCCTTTTCACAAAAAACATACAACGACTATATATTCGGCTTACAACCTCACATGATCAAATGCAAGTGCGGACGTTGTGGTGGAATGATCTTCTACGGTCGCTACAAAAGGCACTTCAAACTTCTGGGAACGCTCCTCTCACTCTTTATCCAACGCGTCAGATGCAGATTCTGCGGTAAGACTCACGCCCTTATCCCTTCACTTATCGTTCCCTATTCCCAAATCCCCCGCGAAGATCAGCGGGAGATCATAAAACTCAGCGAGGAAGGAAGATCAGCAGAACCAATCCTTGATCAAAACTGCCAGATAGATGAAAGCCACGTACGACATATCATCAGGCGTTATAAACGACACTGGAAAGAACGCCTTCTCTCCATCGGACTATCTCTATGTGACCAGCTCACCGAAGCCTGCCTTTCAATTTATTCTCTCCAATTCATGCAGATCCATAGAACCTGGAATTCTTTCTATTCGCCACCAACATAAGGTGACACGACCACCGCTCTTAGGGATGCTACCATGACAAAAACCATGAAAGGAGGCTTTTTGCCATGACACTTCAAACCATTTTTAAACAGCTCACAGACATCGATCGCCAGTTTCAGTCCCTGATCAGGGAGATCGGAATGAAAGATGACTATGAGTTGGGGGATGTCATTACGCCAAACAAGGCGGATCCCGATGAGATGTTCCTTTTCAACGAGCTCAGTGATCTGATATCACCGCTATGCCAACTACACCGGGAACTCATGTACCTGCTAATGCCCTGCAGTGATATTCAGATACTGAAACGGTATCCAAACGGTCGCTACGGATATGATATCCATCCGTTCGAAGATGGTCGTACTTTCACCTGCGGATCCCCCATTGAAGCTTTGATCTACGATGAAGATGGCTATCCCTGTTGGGTCAGTTCACGTATCGAACATAACGGCACGGATTATTATCTCTACGGTCACAGCGACATCCCATTAACCGGACTCACGATCAGGGAAAGGAGGTACACGTCATGACTCTCGATCAAAAACAGGCGATAGCTCTTTTCCGCTACAGCGTCATAGCTCCACTTGAAACAGGCTCTTACGACCAAAACAAGAGCAAAAACGATTTCTTTCGTGATGCTTCATCCAAAACCTACATCGATCCGGAAGGTAAGCCCAGAAAGATCAGCTTCCACACCATTAAAAAGTGGCACCGTTATTACAAGCGTGATGGTTTTGAGGGGCTCATTCCACAAAGCCGGAGCGATGAGGGTGAAAGCCGTTCTCTCGATCAGGATCGAAAAGAGCAGATACGCTACCTTCTTGAGAAATATCCCCGTATCACCGCAGCGGAGACTTACCGACAGCTCCTTTCCAGCGGAAGTATTGATATCGGAGAAGTGTCGCTTTCCACCATTGAACGTTTCGTCCGCCTTCTCCGAAAAGAAGATACCGTCCCTCAAGGTAAAGAGATGCACAGGTACGAACGCGCCCACATAAATGAGGTGTGGTATGGAGATACCTGTTTCGGACCTTATCTGTCCACTCCCGAAGGAAAGAAACGCATATACTTTATGGCACTCATCGATGATGCAAGCCGTTTCATAGTCGCCGCTGATGTCTTTTTTAACGACAACTTCGAAAACCTTATGTTTCTTATACGTTCAGCTGTCTTAAAGCATGGAGTACCACAGCTTTTCAGCTTTGACAACGGCTCTTCCTACCGGAACCAGCAGATGGAACTTCTGGCTGCACGTATAGGTTCATCCGTCCATTACTGTGAGCCCTTCACCCCGACCAGCAAATCTAAAATAGAACGCTGGTTCCTAACAATGCGTCTCCAGTATCTTGCAACACTGGATATGGACCAGTTTGATTCCTTAGATGCCCTCCGCAAGGATTTTGATGCCTATGTGCTGCACTACAACCAGACCGTACATTCCTCGCTGAATGGATCATCTCCACAAGAGCGTTTCTTCTCAGAGCCCGAAAAGATACGCCGACTTTCGGAATTCGATGCCGCTCACAGCTTCATGCTGGAGATCGAGCGCCGGGTCTCGGCCGATGGTGTGGTCACTATCTATAACAAAGAATACGAAGTGCATTATCGCTATGCAAAACAGCGGATCCGCCTGCGTTATTCCCCGGACTTCTCCGAAACATACATCGTAGAGCCCTCCGGTGAGCTCACATCCATCGATATGCGTCCGCTGAACAAAAAGGACAACTCCATGATCAAGAGAGAAAAAGTCCGTTTAAGCGATACAGAAGGAGGCATCGCATGACTGATTACTTATCAAGGTACGGGCTGGAACAGAATCCGTTCCTCAAGAACTCCAAGGACATATTTCTTAATACTGCAGAATCCTCAGAAGTATCTACACGCCTCGGGTTCCTTTCTGATACAAAAGGCATCGGCATCCTTACCGGCGAGCCGGGGCAGGGCAAGACTACTGCCACAAGGGTCTGGAAAGACTCTCTGAGCCCTGCTCTTTTCAAAGTATCATACAACTGCCTCTCCACACTCACCGTTATGGATTTTTACAGGCAGATGGCTTACAGCCTTGGCATCGAAGCCCGTTTCAGAAAGAACGATGTCTTTAATGACATCCAGTCCGAGATCCGCCGTCTGTCGATTGAAAAAAGGGTGACTCCGGTAATAATCATCGACGAGGCAGATATGCTCAGTCACAAGGTTCTTTCCGATCTCCAGCTACTCTTCAACTTCCAGATGGATTCGAGGGATCTCGCCATAATCCTCCTTATTGGGCAGCCCCGTCTTAACATAACCCTGAGCCAGGGAATGCATGAACCCCTTCGGCAGCGGATCGTGATGAATTACAACATGGGCGGCCTTACAAAGGAGGAAGGTCATTCCTACATCACCAGAAAACTGGAAGGGGCAGGTTGTCGCCAAAAGGTGTTCGAGGACAATGCTGCTGAAGCAATCCTCAATGCAGCCAACGGTACCCCACGTATGGTCAATAAGATCTGCAACCGGTCTCTTATGATCGGAGCAAGCCGAAACCTTAACACTATTGACGCGGATATCGTAATGAAAGCAATAGATGATATCCAACTTGGTTAAATTTTTCAATGGGAGCCACTCACATCTACATGTGTCTGGCTCCTTTCAGGTTCTCCGAGTATGACGGAAAAGAAGCAGCGACCTTGAGCGGAACACTATCCGCGCCCACATTTAAGCCCAAACAATCTGACGGAAGTGAGAGCTTATAATCTGACGGATGACAGTAATGGAAACGCATGGCTTCCAGATAGTTGATGACCTTGCTGTAATGTCCATCA
>CAMVOY010000100.1 GCA_947169235.1 uncultured Lachnospiraceae bacterium
ATAAGGAAGACGAAAGATGATCGCGATCGTAGACTATGATGCAGGTAATGTAAGAAGTGTTGAAAAAGCGGTGGAGCATCTTGGCGCCGAGGCGACACTTACAAGAGATGCTGGTATCATCAGATCAGCTGACCATGTGATAGTCCCGGGAGTTGGCGCTTTTGAGGATGCGATGGGAAGGCTTGATCGCTATGGACTCACGGAAGTGATCCGAGAGGTGGGTCGTTCGGGTAAACCTATCATGGGTATATGCCTCGGACTTCAGCTGTTTTTTGAAGGGAGCGAGGAGTCTGAACATGATGTAGAGGGATTGAGCCTTTTGCCCGGAAGACTGAAAAGATTTCCCGATACCGCAGGGTACAAGATTCCTCAGATCGGTTGGAACGCGCTTCATATCAAACCCGGCATGAGACTATTTGAGGGAGTAGACGATGGAACCTTCGTCTATTTTGTCCATAGCTATTATCTCGAGGCAGCAGATAAAAACGATGTAGCGGCTACGGCGGATTATATGATACCGTTTGATGCCGCGGTAGAGCATGAGAATATTTTTGCTACACAGTTTCATCCGGAGAAGAGCGGTGATCCGGGATTGCAAATACTAAAAAACTTTATTTCCATATAATAGGAAAGAAAACAAGGTGAGCTGATGTTTACAAAACGAGTGATTCCCTGTCTTGATGTCAACAAAGGACGCGTGGTAAAAGGCGTCAACTTCGTAAACCTTATCGATGCCGGTGATCCGGTTGAGGTCGGAGCGGCGTATGACAAAGAGGGTGCGGATGAGCTCGTTTTTTTGGATATCACGGCATCGAGTGATGCGAGAGATATTCGCGCTGATATGGTAAGGCGTGTAGCGGAGCGAGTGTTTATACCGTTTACAGTGGGCGGTGGGATCAGGACCGTTGACGATTTCCGTATGATCCTCAGAGAGGGTGCGGATAAGGTGTCCGTAAACTCGGCTGCCATTGATAATCCGTCGCTTGTGAGCGAGGCTGCAGATAAGTTCGGTTCGCAGTGTGTGGTCGTGGCGATCGATGCCAAGAGAAGGGCCGGCGCCGACGGATGGACTGTTTATAAAAACGGTGGCAGACTGGATATGGGTATCGATGCGATAGAGTGGGCCATAAAAGCAGAACAGCTCGGAGCGGGAGAGATACTTCTTACGAGTATGGACTGTGACGGGACTAAGGATGGTTATGATATTGAACTCACACGTACGGTCTCGGAAAATGTGAGTATACCTGTGATAGCATCGGGCGGAGCCGGGAAAAAGGAACATTTTTATGAGGCTCTGACAGATGGGATGGCAGATGCCGTACTTGCTGCATCCTTGTTTCACTTCAAGGAGCTTCCGATACCTGAGTTAAAGGAGTATTTGCACGAAAAAGGGATCGATGTCAGGAGGTAACATGGCTGAACTGAATGCTGCATGGTCAGAAAAGCTGAAGGATGAGTTTTCGAAGGAGTACTATCGGAAGCTCTATTCTTTTATAGGAGAGGAATATGCGAAGACGACGGTCTATCCGCCGCAGGAGGATCTGTTTTCCGCGTTGAATCTGACTCCGCCGGATCAGGTGAAGGTAGTGATACTCGGACAGGACCCGTATCACGAGCCGGGACAGGCGCACGGACTGTGTTTCTCTGTGAGAAAGGGTGTGAAGATCCCGCCGTCATTGGTGAATATATATCAGGAGTTACATGATGACCTGGGCTGTGAGATTCCGGATCACGGATACCTTGAAAAATGGGCCCGACAGGGAATCCTTTTATTAAATACCGTGCTCACGGTCAGAGCTCATCAGGCCATGAGTCACAGAGGTAAAGGCTGGGAGCAGTTTACGGACGCGATCATCGATGTGGTTAATAAGGAAGACAGACCGATAGTCTTTATTCTGTGGGGACGCCCTGCGGGAGAGAAGGCAAAGCGACTTGATAATCCAAAACATCTCGTGATACAGGGTCCGCATCCATCGCCATTGTCGGCGTATCGGGGATTCTTCGGTAGTAAGCCTTTCAGCCGGGCAAATGAGTTTCTGAAAAACAATGGTGTCGATCCGATCGATTGGCAGATAGAATGATAAAACCCGCTCAGTGAGCGGGTTTTTCTTGTTCGGATCGCAGAGAGGTCAGTAACAATTCAAATGATTGTTTTTTTGAATATGCGTTATTATAATCCTCTTGCGATTGCTCTGAAACTGATGTATAATTTATTTGAACCGTTGTTTTCAATATGTACAGAGGTAACGTATGATATCGAAGGACAAAGAGCTAATCCACATGCAACTTCGCCTTTTTCGTATGGCTTGCCGAGAATGGAATATGAGTATTACGGAGTGTGCTGATGTTTTTGATCAATACAGAATCGATAAGTATATCGATGATGCATACGAAATCTTTCATGTCCAGGGCGACGAAGCGAATTTTGCAGAGATTGATCGATACGCAAGATCAAAGGGGGCGATAAAATGATTCATGATGGCGATCTTGTTTACCATGGCAGTTATATGCCGGTCGAAAAACCTCTTGTGGAAAGGTGCAGAAACGGAAAAGATTTCGGTCGAGGATTTTACGTGACGACAAGCGAGGATCAGGCCAAAGCATTCACGAGCTCATCTGTTAAAAAGGCGATCACGGAAGGAAAGGTATCCGCTTTGCATGATCATGGCGTTGTATCTGTATATCGTTATCATGAGAACCCGGATATAAATGTTTTTTGTTTTCCCGATGCTGACAGAGAATGGCTCCACTGTGTGGTAGCGCATAGAAAAAATGCGTACCCTGATATACTTGAAAAATGGAAGGATTATATGATTATCATCGGTAAGATCGCAAATGATACTACCAACCTTGTCATAACTACTTATATGGATGGATTATATGGAGATGTATTCACTGAGCGAGCAGATACAGTTGCTATAAACTACTTGGAGCCGGAAAATCTTAGGGATCAAATATGTTTCAGGTCTCAAGATTCTATATCATGTTTAGAGTATGTTGACAGTTATGAGGTATCCATCAAATGAATGAAAGAATAGAGAGAGCCATGCAAATGCAAGCTGCAATGGTTATAATGGACCGGGCAGCCACTCAGAACAAATCGATTTATGAGGTTTATAGAGATTTTCGGAAATCTCGAACGTTTGCTATGCTTTTCGATTATGGGACTTCGCTGTGGACGACGGGCCCTGCTTATATTTCTGAAGAATATGATTTGGAATTGAAGGAAAGCAAAACTCCTAAGATTTCAAGAGGCGCAGAAACAGGAAAGGATATCAAAGGAGGGAGGCTCAATGACAATGATTGATGTGTTTGGTGAGTTTATCGCTGAGGGAGAGGCTCGAGGAGAGGCTCGAGGTGAGGCT
>CAMVOY010000101.1 GCA_947169235.1 uncultured Lachnospiraceae bacterium
CCACCGGTATCCCATCACCTACATCAAGTGTATTAGTCTCAAAGATCAGCCTTGTTTTTCTTTTGGATAAACTCTTTGAAACTTCTTAAGCATTTCCGGTGTCATTTCAGGTGAATCGTCATCAAAAATGATCGGTTTTTCTTTCGCTTTACGTAATGCCTCAAGTTGAGCTTCAGAGGGTTTATCTTTGGGATTCAGAATCATTCTAACGGTTGCCATAGTATATCGCCTCCTCCTTTTCTTATCGTCTACATTCAAACCTCTCCACAACCTCGACCATCTCGTCCGTCAGTCGCTTCTTGCACTCTTCCTTCAGCTCATCCGGAACCCCATAAAACGCCTCCGCCATACTCCCGGCAATACAGGTAAGTGTGTCGCAGTCGCCGGCAAGCGAAACCGCCGTACGTATCACATCCTCAAAATTCTCCCCTTCGAGGAATGCCTGAATCGCTGGCGGCATTGTACCTTGGCAACTGACATCAAATATATAATCCGGACGGATCTCATCGCAAGTCTTTGACAGGTCATACCCGAACTCTTTGATAATATAGTCCCTGATCTCTTCTTTTGACGCACCGGTTCTAGCCAAGTAAATCACTGACGCCGTGCATTCGGCACCCTTTATCCCCTCAGGATGATCATGCGACACCTCGGCTGTCCATCTCGCAACCTCTCTTGTCTGCTCAAGCGTATCATATAACCACCCCACCGGTGACACCCTCATCGCTGAGCCGTTTCCCCAACTTCCATATGGTTTCGGATCCGGTCGAAAAATCCATCCGTAAAATGCTCCACCATAGCCGGCATCGGGATACTTTCTCCCCCAACGCTGCATAGACTCTATAACAGCAGCCTTTACGACCCCCTCTGACGAATCATTGATCCCCATCAACGCATCTGCCAATGCTATAGACATCACTGAGTCATCCGTAAACCATGATGCATTGACAAATAGAGGAAAATCCTTTGTTTTCCCATTTCCGTTTGGTGCAAATTCATAGGGTGCACCAATCATATCTCCCAATATAGCTCCTATCATACAACCACCTCCGATTATAAACTATATACCATTATTTTTCAACATCAAACTCCGCACAATACACGAGATTACACGTGTTAACGCGACGTCAATCACTTATGTCTCTTCTCATAATCCTCGCGGATCTCATCTAAAAATGCACCCTCATCCAGACACGCTGACATACCGTCCTTGCTTTTACATTTTCTCACAGCTCCGACGAGTTTATTCATTACGCTGAAGTTAAGTGTCGTGCCGACTTTATCACACTCATAAGTCACCGCACGATCCTCAGCTACACCAAATCTCCCTGCGACCTCTACAGCGTCGATATTTGCACCCATGAAGATGAACTCCCAGCCATATTTCTTTTTCTGACGCTCGATCATCTTCTTGACGTGCGCGTAACTGTAGCGATGGCTGGCATTCTCCATCCCGTCTGTCGTAATGATGAAGATGGTCTTCTCCGGCACCTCGTCCTTCGGAGCATTTTTATGAATGTTTCCGATATGATGGATCGCACCACCGACCGCGTCAAGCAGTGCCGTGCAACCTCTCACGTAGTAATCCTTATCCGTGATCGGCTCGATCTTCTTCAGCTTTTTCCTGTCGTGGAGGATCTCCGTCTCATCATCAAAAAGCACCGTCGAGATGATGGCCTTGCCCTCTTCCTTTTTCTGTTTCTCGATCATCGAGTTGAATCCGCCGATGGTATCGCTCTCAAGCCCCTCCATCGAGCCGCTTCTGTCCAAGATAAATACGATCTCTGTAAGTCCCTTTTTCATAATACCTACCTCACTTTCCGGAGCGTAGCGACGGAACGCCCGTGAGAGCTTCAGGCTCTCGCGTGGCATCAATGGGAAGTTGTGACGCCCCGGCACAACTTCCTGTGTGAATAATCCCCTCATCAGAGCGATTATTCACACTCCTACCTTGCTTTCTATGAGGTAAGTATAATATAGAAAAATGCTCCCACGGTCGCCCGACAGGAGACATTTGAAAAATCACTCTTTCGGAAGCCCGATCGACTCCAATCCATGCTTAAAAAGAACTTCATTTATCTCGAACATGTTATAGTTTTCCTTTTCTATAAAAAATCTCACGATCAGATCGAACTTACTGCTCGGCGACAGCGCATAGCCTGCCCTCGCAAGGAAATCCTTCGTCTCGTCAAGGTTTAAGTGAAGGCTTATCGCAAAGGCAACCGCCGTAACCTTCTTCGGCTGATAGTCTTTGTTGGAATTAATCTTGGAAAAATGCTTGCGGTTTATATTAGCTTTTTTATAGACCTCGACAGGATCAAATCCTTTTTCATCGATCAGCCGGAACAGCATCTCCTGCCATGTGTCCGCAACCTGACTCTCAAGATCATCAAGTGAGCGCATGCTGCGATTCTCAAACACGTCAGACGGAGCTGCACCCATCATTTCACTTCGTGACGCCTCTTTTCTCGTCCCAAAGATTTTTCTCCGACTACCTCGCTCCTTAGGCTTTGTTCGAAACATCTCTGCTGACGAAAAAGATGAAGCAAGCATCTCATCCGCAGCATACTCCTCATCAAGTGTCTCTTCTACATAGTTCTCATCGATATAAGCATCCACATCGGAAAAGACCTTGCCCGAAAGGACGAAACTCTCCTTGTCAAATACCACCATAGTGATATCCATATCTGAGTTCATTGAAAATGACGAAAAAACAGATATCGCTATCTGCAGTGCTTCATCTTTGGGAAATCCATAGATTCCCGTAGCAATTAACGGAAAGGCAATGCTCTCACATCCAAGCTCCTCCGCCAGTTTGAGTGAATTCTCATAGCAACGGCGCACGGTCTCACGCTCACCATGATCACCGTCCTCCCAGGCCGGACCCACCGTATGGATGATGTATTTGGCATCCAGGGCGAACGCCGGTGTATATCTTGCATTCCCCGGAGCGATGTCCCCGATCTTCTTCCTCTCTGATAAAAGCTCATCTGCTCCGGCCGCCTTATAGATTGCAGCATCGGTTCCTGCAGCATAAGTCGGCTTTGGATTCGCCGTGTTTACGATCGCATCCGCTATCACCTTCGTAATGTCATCTCTTATAATCTGAAAAGCCATAGGCACCTCACAGTCATTCATTCACACTGATACTGGTCACATTTTACTACTATATCAGAATAATGTAAAGGTCACACCTTATCTTCCCTGCACATCTCGTAGTACTGGCATCTCACGCAGAATCCCCTGCAATGGAATCTGCGTGGATTCCTCCTAAGCCAAAACCTGATCCTACTCCACATGGCGAACCTCCCGAGTCCTTGTCAATTCTCATCTCTCCATATCTGCAGCTCCGGATAC
>CAMVOY010000102.1 GCA_947169235.1 uncultured Lachnospiraceae bacterium
CTCGCAGCAGGAATCGGAAACATCCATGGAAAATATCCGGACAACTGGGCAGGCTTAAGCTTCGAGACACTTGATGCCATCCAGCAGAAGACAGGTGATATGCCGCTCGTTCTTCATGGTGGTACGGGAATCCCGGATGACATGATCAAAAAAGCGATCGACCTCGGAGTTTCAAAGATCAACGTAAATACAGAGTGCCAGTGGGCATTCCAGAAGGCAACACGTGAGTACATCATGGCCGGTAAGGATCTCGAGGGCAAGGGCTTTGATCCGAGAAAGCTTCTCGCTCCGGGTGCTGAGGCCATCAAGGAGACTGTTAAAGAGAAGATCAAGCTTTTCGGTTCAGACGGTAAGGCGTGAGGTCGTTGAAAAAAGATTAAGTAGCAAAAATGAAGAGAGCCCGGTATTTAGCCGGGCTCTCGCTTATATGGATAGGATATCCCGTTTGATATGGGATATAGAATGGAAGAAGAATGGGAAATATGATTCGGTTGCTCTGTCCTTGTCATTTTGGAATGGAGGCTGTATTAAAGCGTGAGATCACCGATCTCGGTTATGAGATCGATGAGGTTGATAACGGAAAGGTGACCTTTCTCGGTGACGAGGATGCCATCGCCCGCGCGAACATCCATCTGCGTACGACGGAGAGAGTGCTGTGGAGAGTCGCCGACTTTAAGGCGGTGACCTTTGATGAGCTCTTCGAGGCGGTGAAGGCTGTCCCGTGGGAGAAATACATCCCGAAGGACGGCAGGTTCTGGGTCGCGAAGGCGAACTCGGTGAACTCACAGCTTTTCAGTCCCAGAGATATCCAACGTATAGTAAAAAAAGCCATGGTAGAGAGATTAAAGCAGACCTACCCGGATGTGGAGCATTTCGCGGAAACGGGAGCAGACTATCCTCTCAGGATCAGTATCCTGAAGGATAACGTGACGATAGGCATCGATACCACGGGAGAGTCTCTCCACAAGAGAGGATACAGGAAGTTCACTGCGCCGGCTCCTCTGACGGAGACGCTGGCTGCGGCGATCCTTTTACTGTCACCGTGGAGAGAGGATAGGGTTTTGGTTGATCCGTTCTGCGGCAGCGGGACGATACTTATAGAAGCAGCGATGATCGCAAGGCATATCGCACCGGGAATAAATCGCGAATTCTTATCAGAAAAATGGCACGAAACTAATATAAATATCAGTAAAACTGATAAAAATACAGATATAAAGCGCAATTCAGATAATTTGCTTACGAGTACCTATGCATCAAAGGAAAGCTTCGAAAGGGTAAGGGATAAGGCCAGGCTTAACGAGAACCATGAGCCTATGGAGCTGTCTATAGCAGGCTATGATATAGATGATGAAGTGCTGCGTATGGCGAGATCAAATGCGGCACTTGCCGGAGTGGAGAGTGATATACACTTTCAGAGAAGGGATGTAGCGGATTTCTCCAGTTCGAAGAAGTACGGATTTGTCATCACAAACCCTCCGTACGGTGAGAGAATATCCGAAAAGGATGAGATGGCGGCACTCTATAAAACCATAGGCGAGAGGATCACGGAGAATGACACATGGTCCTGGTTTATCTTGAGCGGATATGAGGGTGCAGAGGATGCGATCCGTAAGAAAGCAACAAAAAACAGAAAAATATACAATGGTATGATGAAGACATATCTGTATCAGTATATGGGACAGAAGCCGCCGAGAAGGCAGAAGGAGATATAGAGGATAATTATGAAAAAAGCACTGTTGCTGAGTGATTCACATGGACAGAATCAGGAGATGATAGCAGTTGTAGAGCATTTTTCGGATGTTAATGCTATATTTCACATGGGCGATATAGGTATGTCGGAGTCCCTTCTGGAGAACAGTGCCAGATGTCTCACCTATATTGTCAAAGGAAACTGCGACAGGGATTTTGAGATGCCGGAATCAAGGCTCATCGATTTTGCAGGGAAAAAGATCCTGATGACTCATGGGCACAGATATGTGGACTATGGCGGATTTGATTCGCTCTTTTACTTTGGTGAGGAGAACGGGGCTGATGTTGTTCTGTTCGGTCACATCCACAGACCTGTCCTTGTCAAGGCTGGAGATATGATAGTATGTAACCCCGGGAGCATCAGCCGCCCGAGACAGTATGACGGATTCAAGACATTTGCGATACTTACGGTTGATGATGACGGTGATATCCATATTCAGCACTATACCTGCGATATCAGCACGTTGGGTATGCCTGTGATCGGGGAGTATGTACCTGAACAGGATTATTGATATTGATTTTTTTTGTTGTTCACATTTGTAAAGCATTATGATATAATAATATAGTAACTTTCTGTTGTTCGAGATCTCGTCTGATAGAAACGGAGGGGGAAGTAAAAATGAAGAGAGGAACGAAGAAAAGGGGAGCGATCCTGCTCTCACTGGCGATGGTTCTGTCACTCATCGGGGTGGGACCTGTCGGGAGTAAGGATGCGCTGGCTGCTAAAAAAATTCAACTTGCAAAGACAAAGATCACTGTCGCAGTGGGTAAAACCAAAAAGATTAAGATCAAAAACATTAAGAAAAAACAGGTTAAAAAACTAACCGTAAAGAGCAGTAAAACGGCGGTTGCAACGGCCAAGAAGGCAGGTAAAACATCGATCAAGGTTACGGGTAAGAAAGCGGGAAGTACAAAAGTTAAGGTACAGCTTAAGCTGAAAAAAAAGGTAGCAGGTAAAAAGGCATATAAGTTTACACTAAAAGTTAGTGTAAAAAAAACAAAAGCTACACCTGAACCTTCAACTGAACCTACTCTTCCTCCCGATACAGACATCAAGGTTAACACGGTCAATCTGCCGGATATGACCTACTATTTGGGACAAACGTCGCCGTCGCCGCTCGATGCGTCGGGAACGACCGGTAGTGTGGCTTCCACTGCGGAGACTTCAGGCGAGAATATAACATTCCAGTGGTTTGCCGGCGAATTAAAGGGAAAAGAAGAGGCTGTAAAAGGTGCTACGGAAGAAACGTATACGCCTGACATATCTAAGGTGGGCACATCCTACGTTTATTACACCGCCAACTTCGTACCGAAGGATAAGAAAATAGGCGCTACCGGCGCATCAAATACGGCTAAGATAACGGTACTGGAAAAAGTACCCATAACCTTCGATGCAAACGGAGGAACGTTCAAGGATGCGGATAAAGCGAAGAGAG
>CAMVOY010000103.1 GCA_947169235.1 uncultured Lachnospiraceae bacterium
AGCTATCCGTGAGTGCATCGGTGAGATCTATGACGCTGCTACAGCTGATGCTATCCGCATCCAGTACGGTGGCTCCATGAATGCTGAGAACGCTGCAGAGCTTCTCGCAAAGCCGAATATCGATGGCGGTCTTATCGGAGGGGCTTCGCTTAAGCCGGACTTCTCTAAGATTGTTAACGCATAAAAAGAACTGATCGGGAATCCGAGTGTATATTCGCTCGGGCGCGCTTTCGCTTTTTTCGAGTACGTCACGTTGTGCGCATGTAAAAGACACATGCTGCGCAACGACGTACTCGACACATCCCGAGCGATGATATACTTCTCGGATTCCCTCTTATTTGTTTAGCACAATAGTATTTATAGAGAGAGGATTAGCAATGGAATCGATAACAAGCATTCGCACACTATATCGTGATCGCGATGAGTACATAGATAAAAAGGTTACCGTTGGAGGATGGATCAGGAGCGTACGCGACTCGAAAACGTTTGGGTTCCTGGTTGTGAACGACGGAACATTTTTCGAACCACTCCAGGTGGTATATCATGATAAGCTCGACAATTTTGTCGAGATCTCAAAACTGAATGTTGGAGCTGCCGTGATAGTTACGGGAACACTTGTGGCTACACCTGAGAACAAGCAGCCTTTCGAGATACAGGCGGATGAGGTATTCATCGAGGGCGCGTCGACACCGGATTATCCGCTTCAGAAAAAGAGACACTCTATGGAGTTTCTCCGTACGATACCGCATCTTCGTCCGAGGACAAATACATTTCAGGCGGTTTATCGTGTGAGATCTTTGATCGCATATGCCATTCACAAATTTTTCCAAGAGAGAGAGTTTGTTTACGTGCATACGCCCATCATCACAGGCAGTGACTGTGAGGGTGCGGGTGAGATGTTCCGTGTATCAACCATCGACCCGGCAAATGTTCCTTTGACAGATGATGGATCGGTTGACTACAGCAAGGATTTCTTCGGCAAGGAGACAAACCTTACGGTATCAGGTCAGTTAAATGGAGAGACATTCGCGATGGCTTTCCAGAATATCTATACATTTGGCCCGACATTCCGCGCAGAGAACTCGAATACGACCAGACATGCGGCCGAGTTCTGGATGATCGAGCCGGAGATCGCGTTTGCGGATCTGGAGGATGATATGATGCTCGCTGAGGCGATGCTTAAGTATATCATCGCGTATGTGCTTGAGGCTGCTCCGGAGGAGATGGCATTTTTCAATCAGTTTATAGACAAGGGACTGATCGAGAGGCTTCAGCATGTACTTAACTCCGAGTTCGGACATGTTACTTACACTGAGGCGATTGAGCTTCTCGAGAAAAATAACGATAAGTTTGAGTATAAGGTTTCATGGGGCTGTGATCTGCAGACCGAGCATGAGAGATACCTTACTGAGGAGATATTCAAACGTCCGGTATTCGTTACCGACTATCCGAAGGAGATCAAGGCATTCTATATGAAGTTAAACGATGATGGTAAGACTGTTGCCGCTATGGACTGTCTGGTTCCGGGCATCGGAGAGATCATTGGCGGATCAGAGCGTGAGGCTGATTATGAGACCTTGCGTACACGTATGAAGGAGTGCGGTCTGAACGAAGAGGATTATGGGTTCTATCTTGACCTCAGAAAGTATGGTACCACGCGTCATGCGGGATTCGGACTCGGATTTGAGAGATGCGTGATGTATCTGACCGGAATGCAAAATATCCGTGATGTGATTCCGTTCCCGAGAACTGTCGGTAATTGTGAACTATAAAGCGACGCGCCGGACGCGGACGGAGATTTTCTTCCTCGCTCGCCCAATAAAGGGCTCCTCGGAAGAAAACTCTTGCCGCCGGCGCTGTATCTAGGAGGAACTATTATGAGTTTGATTTTACCCGGAAATTACGAGTCGAGACTCGATATCCGAGAGACAGAGATAGCGATCAAAAAGGTTAAGGATTATTTTGAGAAGGCACTTGCCTACAGACTGGATCTGACACGCGTGAGTGCACCTCTTTTTGTGGATCCGGCATCAGGTATGAATGATAACCTAAACGGTGTCGAGAGACCGGTTGATTTTGATGTAAAGGAGACCAGAGTAAAAGCTGAGGTTGTTCACTCTCTGGCGAAGTGGAAGAGACATGCGCTTAAGTATTATGGCTTCCATCATGGTGAGGGACTCTACTGCGATATGAGTGCCATCCGCCGTGATGAGGAGACGGATAACCTTCATTCGATCTATGTTGACCAGTGGGACTGGGAGCGCGTGATCGACAAGGAGGAGCGTAACGACAGAGTGCTTGAGCATATCGTAAAAAAAGTTTACGATGCCATCCTTGAGACTGAGGATTATATTTCTTTGGAGTATCATTTTTACGGAAGAACACTTCCGACCAATATCAAGTTTATCACCACACAGGAGCTGGTTGACAAATACCCGGACAAAACTCCCAAAGAGAGAGAGTATGAGGCTGCGAAGGAGTTCGGCGCGATATTTTTGAAGAAGATCGGTGGAGTTCTCTCAGACGGCAAACCGCATGACGGACGTGCTCCGGACTATGATGATTGGGAATTAAACGGCGATATCATCGTTTACTATCCGGTGCTCGATATCGCATTGGAGTTATCGTCCATGGGAATCCGCGTCGATGAGAAGGCTCTCAAAGAGCAGCTCGATAAGGCCGGATGTCCGGAGAGAGCAAACCTGCCGTTCCAGAAGGCGATCCTCGAGGGAGCGCTTCCTTACTCGATCGGTGGCGGTATCGGTCAGTCGAGACTGTGTCTGTTCTTCCTTAAGAAGGCTCACATCGGTGAGGTTCAGTCCTCACTGTGGCCTGAAGAAGAGATCAAGGCATGTGAAGAAAAAAATATCCATCTGTTATGATGATTCAAAATGCCCCGCATCTGCGGGGCATTTAATCGTATAAGATCGGAAGAGCACACGTCTGAACTCCAGTCACACGTATCAATCTCGTATGCCGTCTTCTGCTTGAAAAAAATTTTTTTAATGATACGGCGACCACCGAGATCTACACTCTTTCCCTACACGACGCTCTTCCGATCTCTGAAG
>CAMVOY010000104.1 GCA_947169235.1 uncultured Lachnospiraceae bacterium
TCATTTCAGGTATTTCGTCATCATCCAAATACACATAACTGTACTGACAATCGTAATTATTCTCATCTGATTTGATTTCCAGAAGCTTTTTCGCATAAAGCGTCTCCCATGTTTCAGCCTGATGTGTCGGCTGCGGCGTTGCTTCCGGCTGCCCGTCCTGTTGTCCGGACACCTCCTGACCACTCGGGACAGGTGCCTCGACAGCCTGCTCAGGAGTGGCGTTCATCGACTGTATGACCTCATAGCCTGCGAACCCGAGACCGGCACTTGCCGCAACGATAGCTGCACCTACAACTACCTTTCCAGCAACTGTTCCGAAAAATCCCTTTGTCACATTCGCTCCGGCTGATGCTGCAGCACCTGACACAGATGCAGCTTCTGTCGAAGTTGCACCGGACACCGCACTCATGGTGGCACTCGTACCACCATGAGCTGCACCCGTGGCCGACGTAGCCACACCTGCCGTACTTGCAGCTGCACTCGCGGTGGACGCACCCATGGCGGAAGCCTTCTCTCCACGCAGCAGGAAGAGAAGCAGCGGAAGCGGTGCGATACTGTAGAAGTTGTAACCTTTCTTCTTGAGTTCCTCGGCCTCGGCCTTGATATTTTTACGTCCGTAATTCAGACGTGATTTGACCGTGTTTTCGGATACACCAAGAGTCTCGGCTATCTCCTTCACACTCATCTCTTCGATGTAGAACATCATCACGCACATGCGCTGCTCATCGGAAAGAGAGTCGATCATAGAGCGGATGATCTCGCTCCGCTCATTATTCGTATAGTTCAGTTCAGGCTGACGATCGATGGACTCGTCCTCGATGTCATAGACGAACTCTTCGCCATCATCGTTTTCTCCGGACATATCGGAAAACGTTAAGGGGTTTTTCTTGCGGAGTGCATCCAAAGCCGTATTTGCTACAATCTGGCCAACCCATCCCGGAAACTTCTCGGGCTCGGTAAGAGAACCGAGACGCTGCCATGCCTTCATGTAGGCATCCTGCAACACGTCAGCAGCATCGGTCTGATCCTTCATGTATTTGATCGCTATATAATATTTTTCTTTACTCGTCTGCTCGTACAACCAGGAAAATGCTTCCTGATTACCAGCCTTTGCAGCTGTAACAGCCTCTGTAAAAGAACTGAAACCCATCTTTTATTCCTCCATATCCACAGATCCTATTTTAAGAATCTCAACATAAAATCCGATGCACCGATAATTGTAAAACCATTTTCATCACGGCTCTCCTTTATTGGCTTATTTACAACCAACACCTTTTGAATTTGATCTCTTAGCATCAGGTATGGGCGAATCTCCCTGTTTTTGGTTTTTTCATCTGACATATCCGCGGTAACCTGAATATAGTATTCTCTGGTTCCCTTTGAAGCATAAAAATCTACTTCATTTGTCTTCCTAACAGATTCGCCTGCTTTATTCTTCTCTACAGTATCAAAGGATCCTACATTAACCGTATATCCATTGTAACACAACTCGTTGAAAACGACATTCTCCAGCATCTGTCCCTCGTCAGGATATGCAAAGTTCAATCTGGCGTTTCTAAGACCGGTATCTGTAAAATAATACTTTCGCTGAGCACCAATTTCCTTTCTTCCTTTAAGATCATATCTCCGTGCCTCTCTCAGCAAAAATGCATCTTTGAAATATCCGATATAGCTTTCAACTGTCTGTTTACCGATAGATTCATGTCTCACTGTATGAAATGTATTCGCTATTTTTTCCGAGTTCAACAACTCTCCTGATGAGGAGCTTATTATGTTGCATAACTCATCAAGCGCCTCACCGCGCTTCATTTTATGTCTTTCTATGATATCACTGAAATATGTTGTTTCAAATAGATTCTTGAGATAGTCCTTTTTCTTATTATCATCTTCCTGCAGTACAGCCAGAGGCATTCCACCATACTGCAAATATGAGTATACGGCTTCCGTCTCAGATCCGCCCACATGGCCGTAATACTCTTCGTATGAAAGGGGTGACATATGTATGTTGACTGCTTTATCACGAAACTCCGTGATTATATCAGTAGAAAGCATCTTCGAATTCGAGCCGGTAATATATAGATCAATATTCTTTTCTCTGGAAAGACCTAACACGACATCAACAAAAGTTATGATTTCCGTATCTGAACTCTTTGCAAGCACATGCTTGCCATCTGTCAGGTTTGGATTAACAATAGAGTATACTTTCTGAATTTCATCTATTATAACATAGCACTTTGTTTTATACCGACAAAGCTCACGTATGTGATCACCCAGTATAAGCGGATCACGGTATCTGACATTTCGATCATCATCTAATTCGAGGATAATGATATCATCCGCCAAAACACCGTCTGATTTAAGGTATTCCCTATATATCTCCTTCAGAAGATACGATTTTCCGCACCTTCGGATGCCCGTGATCACCTTAGGAAATCCGTTGTCACGTGATTCGATCAACTGACTCAGATACTTGTTTCGTTTTATCTCCATGATCTTATCCTCCAAATTTGTAGAATTCTACATTTTTGTTGGATAATTATACAATACCACGGTCTTTTTGTCAACCGAAAGTGTAGAATTCTACATTTTTGTCAAGATAACACGTTCGAACATTTATCAAAAATCATGCTTCGGCTTCTTTACCATAGCTCCGGACTTTGCTCTGC
Organism: uncultured Lachnospiraceae bacterium; assembly: GCA_947169235.1. Taxonomy (GTDB): domain Bacteria; phylum Bacillota; class Clostridia; order Lachnospirales; family Lachnospiraceae; genus Eubacterium_F. The sequence continues at coordinate 2,667 of CAMVOY010000104.1, forward strand.
AAATCAGCTTTGATTCTGAAAACTTCTTTTTGTTCTTTTTTTTACTTTGGGATACTACCCAATTCTCATCAAACGAATAGGTGTAAACACTTTTCGACCCATACCAATCTTCAGTGATCAAAGAAACACAGTTTCCTTTATCACAATTGTATACCTTTACATATTTCATATCCTGGTCATAAACAT
>CAMVOY010000105.1 GCA_947169235.1 uncultured Lachnospiraceae bacterium
TCCCCACGGATCTGAAGTGTCAAAAGATCCTTCTCTCCCTTCATATCTGCGCTCATCAAAAGACCTGCACTCATCAGTCTTCCGAGTGCTGCCGTCATAACAGGACTTGTATGATGCCTTTTTCTGGCTTCCTCAACGATCCCCTGTGAAGTCAAAGCGATAAAACGTATCTGTCCGTCCGCAGCTGTGCCGCGGATCCTATAATCATTTGTCATATCAAATAATCCTGTCTCCTTCAAACATAATTTTCTTTATATACTTCTTGCTCTTTTTAAGCTTTTTTTTGAGTGTTTTATTCTTCACGACCAGAGTTTTTAGGTTGGGACAAGAGCCAAATGCTTCTTTGCCTATCGAAGTTATAGTCTTGGGCAGTATGACTTTTTTAAGCTTATTCATGTCGAAGAACGCTCTTTCATCGACTTTATTTACCGTGTAGGTACGCTTGCCAACCTTGATGGAAGATACAAGTCTGATCTCTTTTGATTTTTTCTTTGCAAATACGTATGCAGTCAGGTAAGTCTTTTTTCCTTTGCTGTATGTCACATATATGAAGTTGTTTTTGCGAAGCACGTTACCATCCGCCAGAACGGGGTTTTGAGTGTACTCAGCAGGAATAGACAGATGTTCGGTCGGATAGTACATATCCATCGTGACGGCAGCTTCTTCATCACCATGCTCTATCCTGTATATCAGTCCGTCCTCCTGTCCGATATAGTAAACAAGACTGACAAGCCTGGTTTGGTTAGTATTTTCAATAAACTGATAGTCCCGGGCTTCATGAACATGACGGATCACATCACACGTCACCTTGCTTTCACCCGGCAGATCGATATCTACCGGATCACCCTTTGAATAAGCCGGTACTTTGGAAATATACTCCAGATAAAATTCCAGTGAAAAATAATCAAGTATGGAATGATCTTCTCCGTCGAGTCCGAAGGTATATCGCTTTTTCTCATCATCATAAATGTAGTATCTGCCGCTTGCAGTATCAAACCAATCTTCTTTTCGGTCGACAATTTCGCCGTACTCATCTATATAGTCTATCGCTTCGTGTCTTACTTTCGCAGTGTGATCCTGAACGATATCAGCTAAGTAAGTCACCTTTCCATCGGCAGTCTCACCGGTTCCGATAGAGCGACGGCATCCAATTATCGGAGCCTGCTTTGTTTTCTCCACGGCTGTCTCTACACTTGCTTTGAGCGCAACTTCAGCAGGAGTCAAAGTAGGGATCGGCGATGGAGATACTGTCTGTTCATCATCGGCGAGGACGAGATGCGACTCAGTATCCCTGCTTTGCGCGCGTGTATGCTCGTATGGAGCCATAGACAATACGCTGCCCATCACCAATGACAGGGTAAGTAAACGTGATATGATTTTTTTTATACGGTTATATTTTTTCATCCTGGTTCTCCTTGTTGTTTTCCAAATTTGTGCATAAGCCGATGAGCAAATTTAAGATTAGCCATCATCAATAAAATGCTGCCAACTATAAGCAGAATAGTCGACATACTGATAACTATGTATTGCGAACTGTTTATCAAAATAATCACGCTTATCGGTAGACATATTATGCTTGTAATCAAAGATGGAATATATTTCTTTATATAGACGCTCTGTCCGATATGCACGATAAAATGTACCGTAAGAGAAAGCATCAAACCAAACCATAATGTATATAACACATCGTTTCCAAAATAATATGCTATCAAACTAACCCCGAAAAATGGTATGAACTCTTCATATACCGCAAGCGCCATTCCCGCGGTAGTAAAATCCTTGTATGCTTTTGTAATTATCGGAAATCTATCAAATAGTTCCGGGTTATTTTTGAAGAACCATCCAAATCCTATAATCTCTTCCATATCATGGAATATGAATATAATTGGAAGCAGTAATACATATTCTCTCATTTTTATCCTCGTTAGTTATCCTGTGGAATTCAATGTCTATATCCATGATTTCAACGTCCTATGTCCTATGCCTCTTTAACCAGTTTTCCTGTCATATACTCAGGCACAAGCGCAAACATAAGTGTTCTGGGACCAGCGTTTTGTATCTCATGCTCTATGTAGCTTTTATCATCTGTAAACTTATAACTGAGGCGACGAGAGATGTCATAAATCGTTTCTATATCTTCTATCATTTCAATTCTTCCAAATACAATCACACTCTGTATATTTAACGCCCACTCTTCGTTTTTTCTGTATCCCTGATCATATACACAAAAAGAGGCTTTATCATGCTTCAATATGGCATCCACCTTATGACCGATCTTGCCACTATGAAAGTATATCTTTCCATCTTCGTCATTATAAAAATGATTAATCGGCATACCATAAGGATAATCATCATCACCAAGAACTGATAATACTCCTCGTTTCTCATGCTTCAACAGCTCTATACACTTATCTTCTGGGATTTGTTGCTTTATTCGTACCATCTTGCGAAACATCTGTCTGTCCTCCATCCTTGATATCAAAAATACTATCATAGTATTACCTTGCTGATTCACAAATCATTCCGACATCATCTATGTCTGATTATAATCCATTTCAGTAGGAAAGTAAAGAAAAACATATTCTTGGGAACAGCGTAAG
>CAMVOY010000106.1 GCA_947169235.1 uncultured Lachnospiraceae bacterium
TCAGATTCAAGATAAAAAAAAATTTAAATGTCGGGAACCTTTTTCCACTTTCACACATCTTATGTACAGAAAGGTAAAACACCGGAGTGAAAAGGAGGGACTCGATATGAATAATTTTGAACTTGGATTAATGCCGGATAGAAACGAAGTGGTTTGCTCCAAATGCAGAGGCATGATGCTGATCAAAGGTCAGGGAAGATTTATATGTGAAGACTGTGGAAACGAATATGTAAATGACTATGGAAAGATAAGACAGTATCTCGAAAAAAGAGGTCGTGCTACAGTGCAGGAAGTATCCATATGGACCGGAATCAGCGTGACCAAAGTATTGGCGCTTCTGAAGCAGGGCAGGATAATGCTTACCCCTGATTCAAATATAAAACTACACTGTGAGTGCTGTGGAAAGGTTATCAGACATGGCAACTTGTGTGAAAGATGTGAGGATCAGGTTAATCGTAGAACCCAAGCTATAGACAAAGAAGGAAAGCCTGTTGAAACATCTCAGGGGACATTCAATATGATCTCGTATGATATGGGTATGGGTATGAGATTTATAAATAACAGAGGAATAAGGCAGATCCACAATGAGTTACGCCGAGGTAGATGACGCTTGAAGGGATTGCAACTATGGATACCGAAACATTTTGTGATAAGATCAGAGAGTACAAAAAACTATTGTATGTGACAGCTTGGTCAGTGCTTCAAAATGAGCATGAGGCTGAGGACGCGGTAAGTGCTGCAGTATTATCAGCGTATGAACACTTGTCAAGTCTGAAAAAGCCGGAGAGTTTCAAAGCATGGATAGTCACTATCACAAAAAATGAGGCATTAAAAATAATCAGAAAAAGAATGACTCTTCCGGGAAATGATATAGTTGAGGCAGTGATGGAATCATACACGGAGAGCTACGATGAGTTCAGTGACATACTTGCATCGCTTCCGGAGGAGTTTAGGGTTGTGGTAGTGCTGTTTTACTATGACGAACTATCCATAAAAGAAATATCAAAGGTTCTTTCTGTTCCGATCGGAACTGTTAAGTCAAGGCTGTCACGGGCAAAATCGATGTTGAAAAATATTCTGGAGGGAGGTAAGGATAATGGATGAATTAGATAAAAAAATAAAAGAATTGTCAATGACTATCCCAGTCCCCGAAGGATATGATAGCAGAATAGAAGATATATTGGCTTCATTGCCGGAGCAGAATAACAGATTTAAAAAATCAAACAGGTCAAGGCTTCAAATGATATATGCAGCGGCAGCGGTATTTGCTGTTTTGTGTATCGGGACTGTGATCATAGGAAAAACAGACGCAGTGGCTAATGTATTTAAACTCATAGGACAGAGTATAACAGAGTTTTTTGGAATAAGCACTACTGATGATGATATGGGTATAGAGAGTAAACGGGTAAACAAGATAGTCAAATCCGATATAACCATGCAGCTTCAGGAGTTCTCCATGGATGAAAACAGGGTATATTTAAATGTTCTGGTAAGTGCTCCAAAAGATGTCAGATTCAGTGAAAAAGTGCAATTTGATTATTTTGGGATTTGTAGGGGCGATACATACAATCCGGAAAAACTGCTTGGCGGAGCAAAGTCAATGGAATACGTCGGTATTGTAAATGCAAAAAACAATACGGCGCAATATATACTCACACTTACGACTGATGAGGTAATAAAAGACGGAGACAAATTGGTGGCATTCTTTGACGATATGACTCTTGATCCAAACAGTGATACTCCGCAAACCCTGATCCGGGGCAAATGGAGGATAGGATTTACGGCGCAAAACACTGTTTCAAGCGAAAAAACCGAAGAAAAAATCGAAAAAAGTTACCCGTTTCTCGGGAAAAACGTTATCGTCAAAAAGATAGAAACAAGTCCTCTTGGTGTAACCATAACCACGGATGTTTCCGAGTTTACACAGGATGAAGTAAACACATCTGATATGAGGATCGAGGCCGGGTTAAATCTTGACGACGGAAAAACAATGATACTTAGCAGCAGAAAAGACGGTGTGGAAGCCGATGTTGATTCCGGCAGCATTTCCGTTGAAAACAAAGGGGAAAAAATATACATTGTTTATTCATTTACTTTCAAAAAAGCCGTTAAGACCAAAACAATGCAGAGTATATATATCGAAGATGTCCCTGTATGGGAACAAGACTAAGGAAACACTGATTTTTCGGCGTTTTCAAAAATAATTAAAAAATTTTCAGATTTCGGGAACCTTTTTGAACAATTGTGCATCTATTATACAGAAAATCAAACAGGAGCGTAAGCTCCGGATAGGAGGCAGACTATGAGAATTAAAAGGATGATCACATTTGTAATTGTTGCAGCTATGACAATTTGCTGCGTTCCAGCGATGAATGCAGGAGCAAAGGAACAAACATCGGCTACATCAGTTAAGTATTCCGCAGCTGATGTCAACAACGTAACAGTAGACGGGGTGATTTACACCGTATACACTGAAGAACAGTATACTCCCGATGAAGCTGAGGTTGAGACCGCAGTGGTATATGATACGACGGATGAGTTCAAAAAAACCGGAACCAAAGTT